>DQAA01000060.1 GCA_003523465.1 Pseudomonas sp. | reverse complement strand
GCCCACAGCGCTTTCTGTTCGGTGTCGACCCGGGGGAACGGGCTGGTATTGGCGGTGCTGGATTTCTGCTTGGACAACTGACGCATCAGCACGTCCTGCAGGCCGATGCCGCCACCCTCGCGTGACAGGCTGACCGCCAGCTGCTGGTCGTACATCGACTGGTATTGCTTGGTGGTCTCGGTATTGAGCGGGTTGTCCTTGGCCAGCACGTCGGTGGCCGAACGCACCGACTTGAGCATTTCGTTAAGGAACAACGACTCGAATTCCTGGGCCACCTTGCGCAGGTTGCCTTCGCTGTCGCGGTCACCGACCTTCAGCGAGCTGAGGCGATTGAGGTCGGTGTAGGCGCCGCTGTCGGCGGTGCTGAAGGTCGTGCTTTTGGGCAGGTCCATGGGCGCCGGTCCTCAGATCACGATCAGGTCGGCTTGCAACGCGCCGGCCTGCTTCAGGGCTTCGAGGATCGCCATCAGGTCGCTGGGCGCAGCGCCCACCTGGTTGACGGCACGGACGATTTCGTCAAGCGTGGTGCCCGGGCCGAACTTGAACATCGGCTTGGCTTCCTGCTCGGCATTGACCCGGGAACGCGGGACCACTGCGGTCTGGCCGCCGGAGAAGGCGCCCGGCTGGCTGACGATCGGGTCTTCGGTAATGGTCACGGTCAGGCTGCCGTGGGTCACTGCCGCCGGCGACACCTTGACGTTCTGGCCAATGACGATGGTGCCGGTACGGGAGTTGATGATGACCTTGGCCACCGCCTGGCCCGGATCGATCTCGAGGTTTTCCAGGATCGACAGGTAGTCGACGCGCTGGCCCGGATCGAGGGGCGCGGTGACCCGCACCGAACCACCGTCCACTGCCTGTGCCACACCCGGGCCGAGCAGTTCGTTGACCTTGTCGACGATGCGCTTGGCGGTGGTGAAGTCCGGGCGGTTGAGGTTGAGGGTCAGGCTGTTGCCCTGGTTGAACCCGCTCGGCACGGCACGCTCCACCGAGGCACCGCCGGGAATCCGGCCGGCCGACGGAACGTTGACGGTGATCTTCGAGCCGTCGCGACCCTCGGCATCGAAGCCGCCCACCACCAGGTTGCCCTGGGCAATGGCATAGACGTTGCCGTCGATACCCTTGAGCGGGGTCATCAACAGGCTGCCGCCGCGCAGGCTCTTCGAGTTACCGATGGACGATACGGTGATATCCACCACCTGGCCTGGCTTGGCGAACGCCGGCAGGTCGGCGTGCACCGAGACCGCGGCGACGTTTTTCAGCTGCACGTTGCCCGAGCCTGGCGGCACCTTGATGCCGAACTGCGAGAGCATGTTGTTGAAGGTCTGCAGGGTGAACGGGGTCTGGGTGGTCTGGTCACCCGTACCGTTCAGCCCCACTACCAGGCCGTAGCCGATCAACTGGTTGGAGCGCACGCCGGAAATGCTGGCGATGTCCTTCAGGCGCTCGGCCTGGGCGCTGAACGCCGCAGCCATGAGAAGGGTCGCGGCAACGATCTGCTTGAACTTGAGCATGGTCACCCGAACCTAGAACGGGAAAAGCGGACTGAGGAAGAAGCGGTCGAACCAGCCGGGCTGGCTGGCATCGGCAAAGGCCCCGGTACCGGAATAGGTGATGCGGGCATCCGCGACACGGGTCGAGGACACGGTGTTGTCGGTGCTGATGTCATCGGCGCGGACCAGGCCGGCAATCCGTACCAGTTCATCACCGGTGTTCAGGGTCATCCACTTCTCGCCGCGCACGGCGATGATGCCGTTGGGCAGCACGTCGGCCACGGTGACGGTGATCGAACCGGTCAGGGTGTTGCTCTGCGCCGACTTGGCATCGCCCTTGGTCCCGCGCTCGCCGCTGTAGCCGGCACTCAGGCTGAGGTCGTTGCTACCGATCGGGTTGTTGGTGGTCAGGCTGGAACCGAACAGCGAGGTCAGGCCGATGTTGGCATTGCTGTCCTTGTCGATCTGCGAGTTGGCGTTCTTGCTCGCCTGGGTCCGCTCGTTGAGGGTGATGGTGATGATGTCACCGACCCGGAACGCCTTGCGGTCGCCATACATGTTCTGCTCGAACCCGGCCTGGTAGATCGAACCGTTGTTGGCGGCCGCCGGCAGGGGCGTACGCGGCAACACTGGCGCGTAATACGGATCGTTGGGCTTGGGCGTCGGCGCGACGCAACCAGCCAGCAACACCACCCCCCCCAGGGCGACCACGGACAACAAACGGCTCATGACTCTGACCTCACGGTGTAACGATTGAAGCGAAATGACCTTGGCTACGCGGTTACAGGTTCTGCGTAACGTACGAGAGCATCTGGTCGGCGGTGGAGATGACCTTGGAGTTCATTTCGTAGGCACGCTGGGTAGTGATCATGTTGACCAGCTCTTCCACGGTGCTGACGTTGGAGTTCTCCAGGGTCTGCTGCATGGTGGTACCGAAACCGTTCAGGCCCGGGGTACCGATCTGCGGCGCGCCGCTGGCGGCGGTTTCGAGGAACAGGTTGCCGCCCTGGGCCTGCAGGCCGGCCGGGTTGATGAAGTCGGCGGTCTGGATGTTGCCGATGATCTGCGCCGCCGGGTTGCCGGCAGTGGTGATCGATACGGTGCCGTCCTGGCCCACGGTGAAGGTCTGCGCGTCTGGCGGCACGACGATGGCCGGCTCCAGGGCGAAGCCGTTGGCGGTGACGATCTGGCCGTCGGAGTTCAGGTGGAAGGTACCGTCACGGGTGTAGGAGACGGTGCCGTCCGGCTGCAGGACCTGGAAGAAACCACGGCCGTTGACCGCGAGGTCCAGCGGGTTCTCGGTGGTCTGCAAGCTGCCGGTCATGAAGTTTTTCTGGGTGCCCACAATGCGCACACCGGTACCCACTTGCAGACCCGACGGCAGTTCGCTGTCCTGGGTCGACTGGGCGCCGGGCTGGCGCTTGACCTGGTAGAGCAGGTCCTGGAATTCGGCGCGATCACGCTTGAAGCCGGTGGTCGAGACGTTGGCCAGGTTGTTGGAAATGACGGTCAGGTTGGTGTCCTGGGCGGACAGACCGGTTTTACTGACCCAAAGAGCCGGAAGCATGCAGTTCTCCTCGTACGCCTGATTTACGGCGCTACGCCTGTGTAATTAGCTGATTTGCAAAACCCGAGCCATGGCTTCGTCGCCTTCCTTGGCCGTGGTCATCATCTTCACGTGCAACTCGAACTGCCGCGCCAGCGCCAGTACCGAGGTCATTTCTTCAACCGCGTTGACGTTGCTGGCCTCCAGGAAGCCGGACACCACCTGCACATTGGCATCGGCGTCGGCGGGCTGGCCGCTCTTGGTGTGGATCAGGCCGTCGAGGCCCTTGGTCATGTTCTTCAGGTCGGGATTGACCAGCTTGATGCGGTCGACCTCGGCCATCACCCGCGGGCCCTCGCCCATGGCACGGATGCTGATGGTGCCGTCCTGGCCGACTTCGACCTTCTGCTCCGGCGGCACGGCGATCGGACCGCCATTGCCCATCACCGGCATGCCGTTGCCGGCACGCAGGACACCGAGGGCGTCAATGTTCAGGCTGGCGGTGCGCACGTAGGCTTCGCTGCCGTCCGGGGCCTGCACGGCAATGAAACCGTCGCCGCCGACGGCGACGTCGAGGTCGCGACCGGTTTCCTGCAGCGCACCGGGGGTGAAGTCGGTGGCCGGACGCTCGGTCATGGCATAGGCCCGCGCCGGAAAGCTGTCACCGAACACCGGCATCGAACGCGCCTGCTCGAGGTCGCGCTGGAAACCGCTGGTGGAAATGTTCGCCAGGTTGTTGGCATGGGCCTTCTGCGCCAGCGCGTTCTGGCTGGCGCCGGTCATGGCCACGTAAAGCATCTTGTCCACAGTCATCCTCCGCTGCGCTGGCGAACACTTGCCGTTCACCGCTGCTGTCGAGCGATGAAAGCAATTTTCGAACCAGATTTTTAATATCCGCGAAAAGCCCTGTGTTTTCGGGGCTTTGCTGGTTTTGGGGAAGGTTGTAGCAGAGGCAGAAGACAAATTATCGGCGGTGGGATTGCCGGACTGCGGCAAGATCCCGCCCCCTGTATAGCTCTTCAGGGCCCTATCGCTGGCAAGCCAGCTCCCACAGGGATCTGAGCTGGCCAGCAGAATTCAGGGCCGGCAGCCGGCATTATTGAAAGGCCCGGCGAAGCGTTTCCAGCCTTCTCCCGGCGAATGCTGGGCACAGACCAGGCGCCCGTCAGCCTGGCTTTCCCAGCGAAACCACGGCGCCATTGCCGCCGTCACCTGCCCGGCTGCCAGCACCAGCAATCCAACGATCAGATAGCGCTTCATTTCCACCTCGCTGAAACGACGAACCCCCGCCCGGATCGGGAAGGGGCTCGCTTGATCACACTACCCAGCCAGCATCAGGTCATCTGGATGATGGTCTGCATGATGGAGCTCTGGGTGGAGATGGTCTTGGCGTTGGCCTGGTAGTTGGACTGCGCCTTGACCAGTTCGACCAGTTCCTGGGTCAGGTTGACGTTCGACTCTTCCAGGGAGTTGGACGAGATCGAGCCCAGGGTACCGGTCTTCGGCGTGTCGATGCCGGCGCTACCCGAAGCGAAGGTCTCCTTCCAGCGCGTACCACCCTGCTGTTGCAGGCCCTGCTCGTTGGCGAAGCTGGCGACCGCCACCTGGCCGATGGCACGGGACTGCTGGTTACTGAAGCTGGCGAACATCACGCCACTGGAGTCGATGCTCAGGCTGGACAGCAGGCCGGTGGCATAACCATCCTGGGTTGGCGGCAGGCGTGCGGTATCGGTGTTGTAGGACGTGGTCGAACCCATGTCCAGGCGAATACCGCCGGCGTTCGCCGCGGAACCGTTCGACCCCCAGGTACCGGTGGTGGCGTTGTACGTCGCAGGGACCCAGCCCTTCACGGTGAAGACGTTGTTGACCACCTCGAAACTGTCGTCCGGTGCAATCGAGCCGGTCATGGCCTTGACGCTACCATCGGTATTGAAGGTCATGGTCCCGGTCAGCGGCGTGGTGCTGGTCGGATTCTGCGGATTGCGACCGTCGATCAGCGAGTACATGGTCCAGGTGTTCTGGTCGGTCTTGCGATAGTACTGCTCCAGGGTGTGCTTGTTGCCCTGGGTATCGTAGATCTCGGTCGAGAACTTCTTGGTGTAGGTGGTTTCGTCGGTCGGCACGAAGGTCGGACCCGGCGGGGTCGCGGTCGACAACGGAATCGGCGTGGCCTCGGAGTTCAGGTTGATCCCCTGGGTGACCAGGCTGGTCGCCTTGGGCGGCTGCGACAGGGTATCGATCTTCAGGTCGGTCAGGCTGGAAGTCAGGATGTTGCCGTTGGCGTCGGCGGCGTAACCTTGCAGGCGCAGGCCGTCGGAGGTGACGACATAGCTGTCCTTGCTGGTCTGGAAGGCACCGGCACGGGTGTAGCTGAGCGAGCCGTTGTCGCTGAGCACGAAGAAGCCCTGACCCTGGATCGCCATGTCCAGCACGTTGCCGGTGTTGTTCACGTCACCCTGGCCGAACTGCTGGGAAATAGCCGCCAGGCTCACGCCGTTGCCGACGGTCTTGCTGCCCACGCCCAGCTTGCTGGCCGAGTACACGTCCTGGAATTCCGCACGGGACGACTTGAAGCCGTTGGTGGCAACGTTGGCGATGTTGTTGCCGGTAACGTCCAGCTGCTTGCTGGCTGCATAGAGACCGCTAAGGCCGATATTGAAGGACATCTTTCACTCCTGTGCCGTTAGCCGGCTCTATATACCGATGGTTTGCACTTTGGACAGCGCGACGCTGCCCTGACCGGCGAGATTGAGCATCATCTCGCCCCCTGTCTGACTGATGGTGACGCTGCTGACGGTGGCCGGGAGCAGGGTGTACATCTCCATGGCCTGGCCGTCGACGGTAGTGGTCGCCTTGAAGGTGTAGGTGTCCGGCGAGACCACTTCACCACTTGCATTCTTGCCGTCCCAGACGAACGAGGCGTTGCCGGCCTTCTGCTCGCCCAGGTCGAGGGTGCGCACGACGGTGCCGTCCTTGTCGGTGATGGTCACCTTGACGCTGCTGACCGACTGCGGCACGACTACCGACCCGTTCATGCTCTTGGTGGTATCGACCACCGCCTTGTCGGTCTGGGCGATCACCGAGCGACCGACCAGGGACGAGGCCTGCAGGGCCTGGGACGATTTGTAGTTGCCGGAAATCGCGGTGACCGACTCGTTCAGCGAGGTGATGCCTTCCAGGCTGCTGAACTGCGCCAGCTGGGCGACGAATTCGCTGTTGTCCTGAGGATCCAGGGGGTTCTGGTGCTGCATCTGGGTGACCAGAAGCTGCAGGAACGCATCCTTGCCCAGGGTCTGGCCACCGGTGGAGCTGTTGGTGGCGGAGGCGACACCGGATTGCGAGGTGGACTTGACCCCCGACGACTTGATGACGTCGTTGAGGTTCACCCCTGAGGTCGTATCGTTGACGCTAGCCATTGGCGTGGTCCCTTATCACTGACCCAGGGTCAGAACTTTCTGCATCATGGTCTTGGCGGTGTTCATCAACTCGGCGTTGGTCTGGAACGAACGACTGGCCGAGATCATGTCGGCCATTTCCTCGACCACGTTGACGTTGGGGTAGTAGACGTAGCCGTCCTTGTTCGCCGCCGGGTGGTTCGGCTCGTAGCGGGCTTCCAGGTTGCTCTGGTCCTCGACCACGCCGAGCACCTGCACGCCCTGGCCTGCGGCGTCCTGGTCCTGGAACAGCGACTGGCTGCCGTTCTGGGCCTGCTGGAAGGTGGTGGCGAACACCGGGTGACGGGCGCGGTAGGTCTGGTCGATGCTCGACGAGACGGTCTCGGCGTTGGCGATGTTCGAGGCGACGGTGTTCAGACGGGTGGTCTGGGCGCTCATGCCGCTACCGGCGATGTTGAAAACACTGGCGAGGGACATGGATTACTCTCCGCGCAGGGCCGAAACCAGCCCTTTGAATTTACTGTTGAGCAGCGTGAAGCTGGCCTGGAAACCCACGGCGTTCTCGGCGTAGCTCGATTGCTCGAGCTGCGCGTCGACGGTGTTCTGGTCGATCGAAGGCTGCATCGGGGTGCGGTACTGCAAGGATTCGTCGCTCAGGGTCACGCCCTCGGCGTCGATATGCCGGCTGTTGGTCCGCTCCAGGGCGAAATGGCCGCCCTTCTGGGTCTTCTCGGTTTCGGCGGCGAGCACCTTGGAAAAGTCCATGTCCCGCGCCTTGTAGTTCGGCGTGTCGGCATTGGCGATGTTGTTGGCCAGTACCTCGGCGCGCTGGGCGCGGAAGCCCAGGGCCTTTTCATGGATACCGAGCGCTTTGTCGAAACTGATGCTCATGTCGGGGAAACCTTCGAAGGTTGACCACAGGATTCGTTGGCGATGAGAGAGCAAGTCCCATGCCAAAAATGAAAACCCCAGTAAAACCGGGGCTTTCGCCGTTTTGCCGCCAGCGGCAATGCCAGAAAAGCGGCAATGGTTTTCCGCTGCATGCGGCAGGCGGCAGTGAAATGCGGCAACGGCAGGGGAATAACCGGCGCCAAAAAGATGTCATTTTGATGGCTGGTCCTTTACCATCCGCCCGATCGTTGCGTGGCATTTAGCCATTACCACCAACAGGCTATCGCCGCGCAAGGACGCACCGTGATTTTCCAGACGTTTAAGGACCGAACCTGTGGCTTCCATGCTTTTCCGCAAGACCCTGCTCGCCGTGGCCGTTACCGCCACCACCCTCCCCGCTTTCGCCGAGACCGTGCAACTGACCAATGCCGGCTTCATCAGTGAGAACAAAGTCTACGACGATGGCCTGGAAATCACCGGGTCCTACAGTGGCGGCGCCGACGAAGATGCCATCCAGTTCAATGGCAACGAAGTGAACAAGGACCTGGTCTTCAATGCCACGATCAACAGCACCGGCGACTTCGCTGGTGGCGTGGATATGGACGCCTACGAGCGATACCCGCTCTGGAAACCCAGCTTCATCGTCGGCAACGTCATCAACAAGGGCAGCATCAGCGCTGTTGGCGGCGGCTCCAACGCCTTGCTGATCGACCCGGCCCGGATCGGTGGCAGCGTGATCAACGAAGGCCTGCTGTCCGCGAAGGGCGAGCCCCTTGAAGACTTCGGCGACATCGACGTTGCCCGCGCCCTCGACATGAGTGGTTCGACCGTCATCCAGGGCGACCTGGTGAACGCCGCCAGCGGCCGCATCATCGCCGAAAGCACCAACTCCAAGGGCATCAGCCTGGAAGGCGGCGAGATCGTCGGCAAGGTCATCAACAACGGCCTGATCCAGGTCACCGGCACTGGCGCTACCGCTATCGATGTCAGCGCCCACACGTTCAATGACTTTTTCTTTGACTTCCAGTACACCGACAGGACCGACCTGGCCGGCCTCGAGAACCACGGCACCATCATCGCCAGAGGCGACGACGCCGAGGGCATTCGCATCGACGGCGCCAGCTTCAATAGCGAAATCGACCAGGTGATCAACACCGGCACCATCCAGGCGACCGACGCAGCGATCGCGATCGGCAACTACGATGTCGATTACGGCAACTTCTACAGCTTCGATGGCGCGCCATTGTTCGTCATCAACAGCGGCAAGCTGATTTCCCAGGACGAGGCGGTAGACGCCAGCGAAGCCTCGGGCCCGGTCTACTTGGAACTGCAGAACGGCAGCCAGATCACCGGCAACCTGATTGACCTGAGCGATATCTACGTCACCGGCAACGTCGACTTCACCGGCACCGACAGCACCAGCGACGGCTACAACATCCGCATGAAGGACGGCGCGAATAACTGGGTCGACGTCGGCAGCGTCAGCGACAAACTTCCGGCCCAACTCAACCTGCTGAGCCCGCACACCAGCCTGGACGGCAACCTGTATGTCGCCGGCAACTCGACCCTGGGCCTGAACCTGTACAGCGCCACCAACCCCAACGTGGCCGTCCTGAGCGTGACCGGCACCGCCGAGTTCGGCAAGGACGCGCAGATCAAGCTGGCCGCCCACGGCGATGACTTTTCCGCCAGCGGAAGCACCTACAAGCTCATCCAGGCCGGCCAGATCGACGTTCTGACCGCCGACGGCAAGGAAGTCGACCCGAACGGCAAGCTGAACCTGGTCAGCTCGTCCGCCCTGCTCAATGTCGACAGCTACAAGCTGCAGGACAACACCCTCGTCGCCACGGTCACCAACAAGACCAAGCTGGAAGTCCAGCAGATCGTCAACGGCAACGGTGGTTCGACCAACGGCCAGAAAGCCGTCGGCAGCCTGGTCAGCGACGGCGTGATCAACCGCATGCGCCTGCAGAACCCGAACGATCCGCTGCTGCAGGCAATGCTGCAGACCGACGACGCCCAACTGGCCCGCCTTTCCGAGCAACTGGCTCCGGAAACCAACGGCGGCGCCACACAGGCGGCCACCACCAGCCAGAGCCTGGTCAGCAACGTCACCGGCAGCCGCACCAGCAGCCTGCGCGGCGCATCCTCGGGCGAAGGTTTCAAGGAAGCCGGTGTCTGGGTCCAGAGCCTGTACAGCGACGCCAACCAGGACCTGCGTGACGGCGTGGCCGGCTACAACGCCTACAGCCGCGGTATTGCCGTGGGCGCCGATGGCAAGCTGACCGACGAGCTGACCCTGGGTCTGGCCTACAGCTTCATCAACACCGATGTGAACGGTACCACCGGCAACAAGACCGAAGTCGACAGCCACGCCTTCACCCTGTACAGCGGCTACGAGTTGGGCAACTACTTCGTCGACGCCAGCCTGACCTACGGCGCCAACCAGAACGACAGCAAGCGCCAGATTGCCGGCACCCAGGCCAAGGCCAGCTATGACAGCGACCTGCTGGGCCTGAACGTGATCGGTGGCTACACCTGGAAGATCAACCCGCAAGTGCTGGTCGAGCCACGCCTGGCCGCGCGCTACAGCCTGGTGAACATCGACGGCTACCGCGAGAAGGGTTCTTCGGCGGCACTGAAAGTCGAAGACCAGCGCTACGAAGCGATCGAACTGGGTGCGGGCGTGCGTGTCGCCGGCAGCTTCAACCTCGGCGCCGGTACGCTGGAGCCGCAGGTCAAGTTGATGGCCTACCACGACTTCGCTGCCGACAAGGCCAGCAGCACGTCGACCTTCCTGCTCGGCAACACCCCGTTCGTCACCAGCGGCGCCAATGCCGTACGCAACAGCTATGAAGCCGGTATCGGTACCGACTACAAGCTTGGCGCGGTGACGGTCGGTGTGAACTACGACTACATCGGCAAGTCGGGCTTCGATGCTGACGTGTTCAGTGCCAAGGTGCGTTACGACTTCTGATTGCGGTTTGATCGGATAGCGTGAAATGAAAAGCCCCCGGTCGTGAGACCGGGGGCTTTTTTCTGGATCTTGCAGTGCCCTTGAGGGCCTCATCGCCGGCA
>DQAA01000061.1 GCA_003523465.1 Pseudomonas sp. | reverse complement strand
CGCCGCGAGGCGATGATCGAGCAGGGCGCGATGAACGTGCGCGACGTGCTCAAGGGCATCCCCGGCGTACAGGTGCAGGACTCCAACGGCACCGGCGGCAGCGACCTGTCGCTCAACGTCGGCGTGCGCGGCCTGACTTCGCGCCTGTCACCGCGCTCCACCGTGCTGATCGACGGCATCCCGGCAGCCTTCGCCCCCTATGGCCAGCCGCAGCTGTCGATGGCGCCGATCTCCTCCGGCAACCTCGACAGCATCGACGTGGTTCGCGGCGCCGGCTCCGTGCGCTACGGGCCGCAGAACGTCGGTGGTATCGTCAACTTCGTGACCCGCGCNNGGCGGGGTGATCAACTTCGTCACCCGGGCGATCCCCGAGCAGGCGACCGGTGAAATCGGTACCACCCTGGAGACTTCCCGCCACGGCGGCTGGAAGCACGTCGACACGGCGTTCGTCGGCGGCACTGCCGACAACGGTATCGGCGCCGCGCTGTTGTATTCCGGGGTCAATGGCAATGGCTACCGCAGCAGCAACAACGGCAACGACATCGACGACGTGCTGTTCAAGACCCACTGGGCGCCCACCGAGCAGGACGAGCTGTGGCTGAACTTCCACTACTACGACGGCAAGGCGGACATGCCCGGTGGCCTGACCCAGGCCCAGTTCGACGCCGACCCCTACCAGTCCGACCGCGACTACGACAACTTCAGCGGCCGGCGCAAGGACGTGTCGCTCAAGTACCTGCGGCAGATCGACGATGTCACCCAGTTCGAAGTCCTGACCTACTACACCGACAGCTTCCGCGGCAGCACCATCGCCGCCCGGGACCAGAAGACCCTGTCGTCCTTCCCGCGCAGCTACCACACCTTCGCCATCGAACCGCGGGTGTCGCGGTTGTTCTTCAACGGTGACGTGACCCAGGAAGTCAGCGTGGGCGCTCGCTACCTCAAGGAAGCCATGCACGAGCAGGCCAGCCGCCTGGCGCTGGTCAACAACGTGCCGGTGGTCACCCCGACGTCCGACGGCCATGTCTACCAGGACCGTACCGGCGGCACCGAGGCCAGCGCGTACTACATCGACGACAAGATCGACGTCGGCAACTGGACCATCACCCCGGGCCTGCGTTTCGAGCACATCAACACCGATTGGCACGAGCGCGCGGTGCTCGGCACCAACGGCGTGCGGGTCCAGGCCAAGAGCCGCAGCATCAGCAGCGACGAGCCGCTGCCGGCGCTGAGCGTGATGTATCACCTGTCCGATGCCTGGAAACTGTTCGCCAACTACGAAACTTCGTTCGGCAGCCTGCAGTACTTCCAGCTGGGGCAGGGCGGCGTCGGCGACTCCACCGCCAATGGCCTGGCGCCGGAAAAGGCCAAGACCTACGAGATCGGCACCCGCTACAACGACGAGCACTGGGGCGGCGAGCTGACCGCGTTCTATATCGACTTCGACGACGAGCTGCAGTACATCAGCAACGATGTGGGCTGGACCAACCTCGGCGCGACCAAGCACCAGGGCATCGAGGCCTCGGTACGCTATGATCTGGCCGGGCTGGACCCGCGTCTCGACGGCCTGAGCGCGAACGCCGGGTTCACCTATACCCGTGCCACCTATGAAGGCGAGATTCCGGGCTTCAAGGGCCGCGACCTGCCGTTCTACTCGCGCCAGGTGGTCAATGCCGGTCTGCGCTACCAGGTGGACCGCTGGACCTGGAATCTGGACGCCTTCGCCCAGTCCAAGCAGCGCGCGCCGGGTACCGGTATGACTGCCAGTGGCGGCTTTACTGGCGACTACATCACCGAACCGAGTGCCGACGGGCAATACGGCGACATTCCGGGCTACGTGACCTGGAGTGCGCGGGGCGGGTATGACTTCGGCAAGGAACTGTCGAACCTCAAGCTGGCGGCGGGGGTGAAGAACATCTTCGACAAGCAGTACTACACCCGGTCCAGCGACAACAACTCGGGGATCTACCTGGGTGAGCCGCGGACCTTCTATGTGCAGGCCAGCGTAGGGTTCTGACCTTCAGGGCCAATCGCCGGCAACGCCGGCTCCCACGAGGTTCGGCGGTGTTCGCGATACCTGTGGGAGCCGGCGTTGCCGGCGATTGGCCCTCAAGCCTTACACAGCAGTTTCAGCCGGGGAAACGATACTGGTCTTGCCCCCACGCGAGCGCCCCGAACTCAGGTAAGCCGCAATCGACTCCTGGGTCACCTCGCCAAGGAACACCTGCTCCGCATCCAGCACCGGCAACCAGGCCCGGTTGAATTCGTACATCCGCGACAACAGGATCCGCAAGTGCTCGTCGTGGGCCGCCGTGGCGTTGAACTGACGCAGGAAGTCGGCACACACGCCTTGCTGGCGGTGCAGGTCCCGACGCCGCACATAACCCAGCGCGCGGTTCTCGCCATCGGTCACCACCACGTACTTGCGGTCATGCTCGTCCATCAATTCCAGCGCATCCGCCACCGGCATCTCCGGGCTGGCCGACGGTGCGTTGTCCGCCGCATCTTCCGCACGTACCAGCAACAGGCGCTTGAGGGTGCTGTCCTGGCCCACGAAGTTGCTGACGAACTCGTCTGCCGGATGGGCCAGCAGGGTGTCCGGATGGTCGATCTGGATCAGCTTGCCGGCACGGAAGATGGCGATCTTGTCACCCAGCTTGATGGCCTCGTCGATGTCATGGCTGACCATGATCACGGTCTTGTTCAGGGCCCGTTGCATCTCGAAGAATTCGTTCTGGATCATCTCGCGGTTGATCGGGTCGACCGCGCCGAACGGCTCGTCCATCAACAGCAGCGGCGCCTCGGCGGCGAGGGCGCGGATCACCCCGATGCGTTGCTGCTGGCCACCGGAAAGCTCCCGCGGATAACGCTGCAGGTACTGCTTGGGCTCCAGGCGGATCATGCTCATCAGCTCGCGGGCACGGTCGTGGCATTTCTGCTTGTCCCAGCCGAGCAAGCGCGGGACCACGGTGATGTTTTCCTCGATGGTCATGTTGGGGAACAGGCCGATCTGCTGGATCACGTAGCCGATGCGTCGACGCAGGGTCACTTCGTCGAGACCGGTGGTGTCCTCGCCGTTGATCAGCACCTTGCCCGAGCTGGGCTCGATCAGGCGGTTGATCATCTTCAGCGTGGTGCTTTTGCCGCAACCGGACGGGCCGAGGAAGACGCAGATCTCGCCTTCGTTGACGGTCAGGCTGACCGAGTCGACCGCCTTGACCTCCTTGCCGTTGCTTTGGAAGGTTTTCGAGAGGTTCTGGAGTTCGATCATTTGAGCAGTCCTTCTGGAGTCAGCTTGCGTTGCAGGGCTTGCAGGAGCAGGTCGGCGGCGATGGCCAGGAGGCTCACCAGCACGGCACCGACCACCAGCATCGACATGTCGCTGCGGCTGATGGAGGTCAGGATAAGTACGCCGAGACCGCCGGCGCCAATGGTGGCGGCGATGGTCATGACGCCGATGTTCATCACCACGGCGGTACGCACCCCGGCGAGGATCACCGGCACGGCGATCGGCAGTTCGACCATGCGCAGGCGCTGGCCGAAGGTCATGCCGATGCCGCGGGCGGCTTCACGGATGCCCGGCTCGACGTTGGTCAGGGCCAGGTAGGTGTTGCGCATGATCGGCAACAGGGAATAGAGGAACACCGCAGTGATCGCCGGCAACGGGCCGAGACCCTGGCCGAATTTCGAGTAGAACGGCAGCAGCAGGCCGAACAGGGCGATCGACGGCACCGTCAGCAGCACCGTGGCGCTGGCCTGCAGCGGGCCGGCGAGGGCGGGGAAGCGGGTCATCAGGATGCCCAGCGGCACGCCGANNNTGATGTGCTGCCAGGTCAGTTGCAGCACTTGCGCCCAGTCGAGGTGGGCGAAGGTATCCAGCAGGCTCATTGCGCACCTCCTTGCAGCGGGTGTTCACGCAGGAAGTCGTCCGCGACCTTGCCCGGGCTCTGGTGCTCGACATCCACCTTGGCGTTGAGCTGGCGCATGGTCTCGTCGTCCAGTTGCTCGGCCAGCGGTTTCAGCAGCGTGGCCAGTTCCGGGTTGGCATCGAGGATGGCCTTGCGCACCACCGGCGCGGCGGTGTAGTCGGGGAAGTAGTGACGGTCGTCTTCCAGCAGTTTCAGGTCGAAGGCGCTGAGGCGGCCGTCGGTGGTGTACACCAGCCCGGTGAACACCTGGCCATTGCGCAGCGCGGTGTAGACCAGGCCGGCGTCCATCTGGCGGATGTCCTTGCGGGTGAATTGCAGGTCGTAGGTGTCGGTCAGTCCGGCGAGGCCGTCGGGGCGGTTGGCGAACTCGGTGTCGAGGGCGAGGACGTGGGTCTTGCCCGCTTCGTCGCGCAGCACCTGGTTGAGCTGGCTGATGGTCTGCACCTGCGGATATTCCTCGGCGACCTTGCGCGGCAGGGCCAGGGCGTAGGTGTTGCTGAAGCGCGAAGGCGACAGCCAGATCAGGTCCTTCTTCGCGTCCAGTTCCTTCACCCGTGCGTAGGTGGCGGCGGCGTCCGGCAGGCGTTCGTCGATATGGTTGTAGGACACCAGCGATACCCCGGTGTATTCCCAGACCATGTCCAGCTGGCCGCTTTCCTGGGCACTGCGCGCCAGGTTGCTGCCCAGGCCGCTGGTGATGCGCACCTCGAAGCCGTGCTGGCGCAGGTAGCGCGCGGTGATTTCGGCGAGCACGGTCTGCTCGGTGAAGACCCGTGCGCCGATGCGGATCAGGGGTTTTTCGGCAGCCTGGGCAAATCCCGCGAACAGCAGGGCCGCGCCCAGGAGCAAGGCGATTCGTTTCATGGTGATCCCTCGGTCAGTGAGTCAGGCCGCGTTCCAGCCAGCGGCGGCTGCCCTGGGCGACCAGCGCGTCGAGCAGCAAGGCCAGCAGGGCGGTACAGGCCGCGCCCAGCAGCAGTTGCGGCTGATTGTTCAAGGCGATGCCGGGGAAGATCAGGCTGCCCAGGCTGTTGGCGCCGATCAGGAACGACAGCGGCGCGGTGCCGACGTTGATCGCCAGGGCCACCCGCACACCGCCGACGATGATCGGCACGGCGTTCGGCAACTCGACCTTGAACAGCGACTGACGCGGGGTCATGCCGATGCCGGTGGCGGCTTCCTTGAGGGAGTCGGGGACGTTTTTCAGGCCTTCGTAGGTGTTGCGCACGATGGGCAGCAACGAGGCGAGGAACAGCGCGAAGATCGCGGGGCCGGCGCCGATGCCGAGGATACTCAGGGCGATGGCGAGAACGGCGAGGGGAGGAACGGTGTTGCCAATGTTGAAAACCTGCATGAAGCGTTCGGCGCGGTCGACCCGGTGCGGTCGACTCAGGGCAATGCCGGCGGGGATACCCACGGCAAGCGCCGCCACCATCGACAGCAGCACCAGCATCAGGTGCGCCTGCAGGTAGAACCACAGATCGGCGCGGTAATGCGCGATCGTATCGATGCCGATCCAGTGGATCAGCAGGGCCAGGATGACGAGCGCGGCGGCACATCCCATCAGCCCCTTGCCATAGCGTACAGCCATAGGCGGACTCCTTTTTTTATCGTCGGCGCACGGTTGCCGTGTGGTCGCCATTCCAGGCGACGGGCAAGTCGTGTGCGAAAAGTGGCGGCCAAAATTGCACGCCATGAGCGAAGCCCCGTCAGGCTCGTGTTGCCGGTGAAACCACCCCCGACCAACGGTCATTGCAGGGGAATGGACGCCTCCATCGCTTTAAAGGTTCCCATCTGATGCGGCATTTGGCCAGCGTTAATCCCCCGGGTGTTCGAAATTTCGCACGAGGAATGAGCGTGATTCTTACGGGGAGGCGTTGAATTGCCTGCTGTTGGGCCGTTAGTCGCGAGGGGCAGCATTTACCTCTGTACTTCTTGCGAATAGTCGCTTGAGGGAATATTCCTTCGGAGGTATTGCTTGCGCGGATGAGCGGTTTGACAGGTATCTGGCAGGAGGTGCCGGGAAATGACAATGACACTTGATGATTTGATGGACAGCCTTTCTCCAGAGCGCAGGGCATGGGTAGAGGAGCAGGCTCGCGAGCTGATTCGTGAGGAGTTGACCCTGCAGGCTTTGCGCCGGCAGTTGGACGTTACCCAGGAAAGCCTTGCCGAGCGATTGGAAATGGGCCAGGCCAATATTTCCAAAGTGGAGAACCGCAGCGACATGTTGATTTCGACGCTGCGCAGTTATGTCGAGGCGTTGGGAGGACGGCTGGAGCTGGTTGCCTGCATGCCGGGTCGCGCTCCGGTAAAACTACAGGGTTTCACTGACAGCCCGTCGGCTGCCGAGTAGATTTGCGCGCTTTAGTATCCATATCAGGGGACCAGATTTTGGTCCCCGCCCGACTTCGGGTATCATACCGCCCCTTTTTTCAATCCCCAGCCAGGCGATTTCCCATGACCCAGCAGGCCGCCGAAGTCGCGAAGCGCCGCACTTTCGCAATCATTTCCCACCCCGACGCCGGTAAGACCACCATCACCGAGAAGCTCCTGCTGATGGGCAAGGCCATTGCCGTCGCCGGTACGGTGAAGTCGCGCAAGTCCGATCGCCATGCCACTTCCGACTGGATGGAAATGGAGAAGCAGCGCGGTATCTCCATCACTACCTCGGTGATGCAGTTCCCCTATCGCGAGCACATGATCAACCTGCTCGACACCCCGGGCCACGAAGACTTCTCCGAAGATACCTACCGCACCCTGACCGCCGTGGACTCGGCGCTGATGGTGCTCGACGGCGGTAAGGGCGTCGAGCCGCGGACCATCGCCCTGATGGATGTCTGCCGCCTGCGCGATACGCCGATCGTCAGCTTCATCAACAAACTCGACCGTGATATCCGCGATCCGATCGAACTGCTCGACGAGATCGAAGCGGTCCTGAAGATCAAGGCTGCGCCGATCACCTGGCCGATCGGTTGCTACAAGGACTTCAAGGGCGTCTACCACCTGTCCGGTGACTACATCATCGTCTACACCCCTGGCCACGGCCACGAGCGGACCGAGGTGAAGATCATCGAGAAACTCGACTCCGACGAAGCCCGCGCGCACCTGGGCGACGAGTACGAGCGTTTTATCGAGCAACTGGAACTGGTCCAGGGTGCCTGCCACGAGTTCGACCAGGACGAGTTCATCAATGGTCAACTGACCCCGGTGTTCTTCGGTACCGCCCTGGGTAACTTCGGTGTCGACCATGTGCTCGACGCCGTCGTCGACTGGGCGCCGCGTCCGCTGGCCCGTGTTGCCCACGAGCGCACCGTCGAACCGGTCGAGGAGAAATTCACCGGCTTCGTGTTCAAGATCCAGGCGAACATGGACCCGAAACACCGCGACCGTATCGCCTTCATGCGCATCTGCTCGGGCAAGTACGAGAAGGGCATGAAGATGCGCCATGTGCGCACCGGCAAGGACCTGCGCATCGGCGATGCGCTGACCTTCTTCTCCTCCGAGCGTGAGCAACTGGAAGAGGCATTCGCCGGCGACATCATCGGCCTGCACAACCACGGCACCATCCAGATCGGTGACACCTTCACCGAAGGTGAAAGCCTGGGCTTCACCGGTATCCCGCACTTCGCCCCGGAACTATTCCGCCGCGTACGCCTGAAGGATCCGCTGAAATCCAAGCAACTGCGCCAGGGCCTGCAGCAGCTGGCGGAAGAGGGCGCGACCCAGGTGTTCTTCCCGGAGCGCAGCAACGACATCATCCTCGGCGCCGTCGGTGTGCTGCAGTTCGATGTGGTCGCCAGCCGCTTGAAAGAGGAATACAAGGTCGAGTGCGCCTACGAGCCGATCACCGTCTGGTCGGCGCGCTGGATCACCTGCGATGACAAGAAGAAGCTCGAGGACTTCAAGGTCAAGGCCCTGGAAAACCTCGCGGTGGACGGCGGTGGTCACCTGACCTACCTGGCGCCGACCCGGGTCAACCTGTCGCTGATGGAAGAGCGCTGGCCGGATGTGAAATTCCGCGCTACCCGCGAGCATCACTGATCCTTGAGACCTGTGGGAGGGCTGCCGGCCTCATCGCTGGCAAGCCAGCTCCCACAGGGATCGCATGCACCGCTGGACCTGTGGGAGCTGGCTTGCCAGCGATCGGGGTCACTGAAGATCAGAAGTCGTAGGTGAGCTTGGTGTAGTAGAACGCCCCCTCAGGCGCCGACGGCGCGAGGTAGCTGTATTGCTGCCCCGGCGTCTGGCGCAGGCGCAGGTTGAAGTCGTCCGGCTTGCTGTCGAACAGGTTGTTGGCGCCCACCGACAGCTTGAGCTGCTTGTTGAACGCGTAGTTCACGTCCAGGTCGGTGTTCCATTGCGCAGAAAAGGTCTGGTCGTACTGGGCGTTGGCGGCCGAGGCGGCGTATTTGCGGTATTCGCCGTAGCGCACCTGGGACAGGCTGACGGTCCACGGCCCGTAGCGATGCACCGCGCCGAGCACCAGCTTGTCTTCCGGGTAACCGTGTTCGAGGAAGCCGCGGGCTTCGCGGGTCAGCACGTCGAAGCCGTAGGGGTTGGCGTTGACCGATTCGATGGTGGTGCGCGCCTTGGTGTAGCCCGCCGACAGCGCCAGGTTGCCGTAGCGCTCCAGGTCGAGGTTGTACTTGCCGACGATATCGACGCCACGGGTGCGGGTGTTGGCCGCGTTGGTCATGAACTGCGCCCAGCTGTACTGGCCGTAGCCAGCCGCCGCGAGGATGCGCTCGGCGTCCGGGCCGGAAATGCCGCCGCTGTAGAGCAGGCGATCACGAATGGTGATCTGGTAGGCGTCGATGGTCAGCGAGGCCTGTTCGCTCGGCCGCACCACCAGGCCGAGGGAGTAGTTGGTGGACTTCTCCGGTTTCAGCGCCTCGGCGCCAAGGGCCTGGGCCGCCGGGTGATCGACCGGGAGGATGCGGGTCAGCACCGGGTTGCCGTTGACATCGACGTTGGTGGTAGTGGTCCAGGAGGTGCCGATCTGGCCCAGGGTCGGCGCACGGTAGGCGCTGTTGACCGTGGCCCGCAGGCCCACCTGCGGAGTCAGTTCGTAACGCGCCGAGAGCTTGCCGGTGGTGGCCGAGCCGAAGTCCGAGTAGTGCTCGGTACGCCCGGCGATGCCCACCTGGAATTTCTCGGTGACCTGGTTTTCCAGGCCGAAATACACGCCGCCGACATCGCGCTTGTAGGTCCCGGCATCGTCCGGCATCAGCCCCGAGGCCTGCACCGCGCCGACCTGCACCCCACCGATGCCGCCGAACGAATAGGAGTCGTAGTCACCGTCTTCGAGGCGGTACTGCTCGTGCCGGTAGGCAACGCCGGCAGACACCGTCAGCGGGTTGTCGGACCAGGCCACGGTCAGGTCCTTGGCGTAGTCGATGCCGAGGTTGGTCTGTTCGTTGACCAGTGTCGCCACGTCGAACTTGGTCGGGCTGTTGACTCCGTAGCTCGGGTTGACCGTGTCGAAGGCCAGTTCGTCATGCTTGTCGCGACCGTAGGTAGCGCTGAAATCGAAGCGGCCGATGGCGTCGTCCTCGAAGCGCGAGCCGACGGTGAACGAGGCGTCTTCGTAGCGATAGCGGTACTTGGGAATGGTCCCACCCGGATACAGCGCGGCAACGTTGTTGGGGTTGGAGGCCAGCAGCGGCGGCGTGTTGTTAACCGACTTGTCCTGGCCGAAGGTGGCGAAGCTGTACAGCCGCCATTGATCGTTCAGGCCGACCTCGGCGTTGGCCGCGAGGTTGTACNNCACCGCCCCAGCGCGGGTCCTGCCAGGTGCCGCCGGCGGCGTACTGGTCGCCGATGTCGGTGGGCTTGGTGTTGACCCCGTTGAAGCTCAGGGTAAGGAAGCCGTCCCCCGGCAGGCCCAGGCCGTACCAGCCATCGGCGCTCTTGCTGAAGCCGTCGCCCTGGGCGTATTTGCCGAGCTGGGTATTGAGCTGGCCGNNAGGACGATATTGACCACCCCGGCCACGGCGTCGGAACCGTACTGCGCCGAGGCGCCGTCACGCAGCACTTCGACATGGTCGATGGCGCTGATCGGGATCATGTCCAGGTCGACCGGCTGCGCGCCAATGAACGGCACGCCACCGGAAATGTTCACCACCGCCGAGGCATGCCGGCGCTTGCCGTTGACCAG
>DQAA01000132.1:2411-4133 GCA_003523465.1 Pseudomonas sp. | reverse complement strand
CAGCGATCGCCTGGTCCGGCGTGCCGCGCACTGGCAGTTGACGATTCCGATCATCGGGCACCTCACGGCGATGGCTGCCCTGGCGACCTACCTGCTCTGGCCGGACACCGTCCTGCTGCACCTGGGTAGCCTGCCGGTTCCGACGGCGATGCTCTGGTGCGCGGTGTACAGCTTCTTCTCGGTGTGGTGGGTGGCGCCGTCCTACAACCTGGTCACTCAACTGGTGCCGGCGGATCGTCGCGGTACGGCCATGGCCTTGCAGACCATCGTCAGCACCTTGCTGGGGATTGGAGTCGGACCGCTGCTGGCTGGCGTGCTCAGCGACATGCTGCTGCCGCTGGCCGGACAGGACTCGCTGCGCTATGCCCTGGTGCTGGTCAGCTTGCCGGTGCTGGGCGCCGTGTATCTGCTGTTGCGTACTTCGCGACAGGTGATCGAGGGTCGCTAGCGACCCTCGCCTTCCTCACGCCTTCCTGGTGAAACCGGCGATGGCCTCGCGGGCTGCGTCGCTTGCCAGCAACCGGGCGAACACCCCGGCCTCCTCATCGATGCGTGCCCGTACGGCAGCGGCGTCGCTACTTTTCAGCAACCGCTTGGTTTCCATCAGCGCCGCAAGCGGCTTTCCGGCCAGTTTGCGGGCCTGGGCCAAGGCGCTGTCCAGTACCTCATCAGGCTCCAGCACTTTGCTCACCAGCCCCGCCTGCATTGCCGCCTGGGCATCGAAGGGTTCGCCCAGCAGCAGGATTTCGGCGGCGCGCTGATAGCCGCACAGACGCGGCAGCAACAGGCTGGAGCCCGCTTCCGGGCACAGCCCCAGGTTCACGAACGGCAAGCTGAAGCGAGCGTTGTCGCCGGCGTGGACCAGGTCGCAATGCAGCAGCAGCGTCGTACCGATACCCACGGCCACGCCGCACACGGCCGCCACCACGGGCTTGGGAAAGGCCGCGAGCGTACGCAGGAATTGCCACACCGGGGCGNNGGCGTCCGGCTCATTCGGCGGCTGGCTGATGAAATCGCCCAGGTCATTACCGGCACAAAACGCCTGCTCGCCACCACTGAACAGGACCACGGCGATATCGGGGGCGCTCGCTGCACGGAGCAGTTGCTCTGTCAGTTGCTGGTACATGGCGAGGGTGATGGCGTTTTTCTTGTCCGGGCGATTGAAGGTGATGACGAGGACGCCGGAGTCTTCGTGGGTGAGGAGATCGGGCATGACGGGCTCGGGGGTTATTGGGGTAGGTAGCAATAACCGGTGAGTGGGTGGTGGGGATACGTCCGGATTGATTAGATAACACGGTCCCCTGTGGGAGCGGGTTCACCCGCTCCCACAGTGTCAATGTCCGCGTTTACCTGCGCTCATCCGACAACGGCGTCGGCTGCTCAGGCTCCGGGACTATGCGGCCCTGTTCCGGGTCCTGGGGCTCGTGCTTGATGTCGCTTTCGCGCTGGGGATCACCGTTGACGTTAGGGTCGGTGACCGGATCGTGTTCTCGCTGCGGATTGGCCAGCGGGTCTTTCCACAGCGGGTCGTCATGGGGTTCCGGGGTGTTCATGGGGCATTCCTCCGTTGTCGGGCCTGTACGTTCGATCCAGGGCCCGTTCACGGAGTGCCGGCCAGCCGATCAACGGGCCGATGCTGGTAAGGTGTGCCGCTGGTAATGACTTGCGAGGTACCGATGAACATCCGCCCTGCCCGCCCCGACGACGCTGCGCTGCTGCCCG
>DQAA01000132.1:0-2351 GCA_003523465.1 Pseudomonas sp. | reverse complement strand
CCTGCACTGGGTGGCGGTGGATGGCGGAAATCAGCCGCTGGGCTTTCTCTGTGCCAGTGACCAAGGAGACGAGCTTTATATAGAGGAGTTGTCGGTCGCCAGACCCGCCCAAGGCAAGGGGCTGGGCCGGCAGTTGTTGCAGCAGGTGGAAAACCGGGCCCGCGCCGAAGGTTTCAAGGCCTTGACCCTGACCACCTTCGTCGACGTGCCGTGGAATGCGCCGTNNCCCTGTATCTCGACGCCAATCAGCTCAGCGGGTTTCTCCGTGAGCAACTGGCCCATGAACGGGCAATCGGTCTGCCCGGGCGTTGCGCCATGGGCAAGACCCTGTAGCCGTTATTCATCCGCAGGCTTTTTCTGCGCCTCTTGTAGCGCTTCCACATTGGCCTCCAGGGTTTTCACCTGCTTGGCCAACTGCCGCCGCTCGCCATTGACCTGTTCCAGTTGCGCCGTCTGCACCTGCATCTGCCGTTGCAGTTCCTCGCGGGCGCCCTGGGACTGGGCCAGGTTGGCGCTGAGGGTGCGGCCTTCGAGCACGTAGTGCTCGCACTGGTCCTTGAGCTGCTGGGATTCGCGCTGGATGTGCCGTGCTTCCACCAGCAGACGCTCGTTGTCGCGGTTGAGCCGGGTGGTTTCGTCCTGCTTGACGATCAGGGTCTGCTGCAACTGGCGCATTTCCACCTGCAACTGCTGCACCTGGGCTTCGTGGCGGCGCTGATCCTGCTCGCGCTGCTCGCGGCTGGCGGCACGGTAGTGTTCCAGGGCATCGCGGGCATGCTGGTGCTTGTCTTCCAGCGAGGCAATCTGCTCGTCCTTGTCGGCCAGGCGCACGTTCAGCTCACCTACCGCCTGGCTCAGGGTCGCGTTGCGGGTGTGCTCGGTCTGCAAGGTGCTGCGGGTGGTCGCCAGCTCGGCGGATTCCGCCGCCAGCGCCGCGCCCTGGATCTGCAGCTGTTGCTGGGTCGCGGCCAGGGCCTGCTGGCTTTCCTGTAACTGCGCCTTGAGCGCGGCGTTTTCCAGGTCGAAGGACTTCTGCGCCTCGTTGATCTTGCTTTCGCTCTCTTCCTTCAACTGCTCCGCCAGTTGGCGCACCAGACTACTGATGGACTCGCTCAGGTCCGGGACGCTGGTGGTGGCGGGCGGTTGCTGGATTTCCAGCTCTTTCAGGTAGCGATGAATGGTGGTTTTCGAGCCGGTGTTTCCGAGTTCAATACGCACCGCGTCGATGCTCGGGTTGTCGCCACGGGCCAGGATCGCCTGACGGGCCTTGTGAACCACTGCTTTGTTGATGCCACCGCGAGCCATGCTGCTTTTTCCTGCAATTTCGTAATGTGGTACATATGGTGTACTTACATACCAATTTAGTCAATATTGAAAGTATGAATTCTTGATTTATAAGATTGAATAATCACGACTTATCGGATCTGAAAGCCGTTTTTAGTGGGTAGAAGTAGTGGGAAAGGTGTACAAGCGCCCTTCCTGGCCACAAAAGTGACCAAGGGGCGCAAGGAAATTACGTATTGGAGGCGATCAAACAGGCGGGACAACCCAGGCTTGGGATTGCGCTTGATCGCACATAGAGGGGATGGCGGTCTGTCGTGACGTTAAAAGGCAGAAATCCCGAAAGGCCTACAGCCGCCTTTCGGGATACTCACTCAATGAGTGCGTGCGATTGAAGCCCGAATCTCGCGAACCTGTTCAGCCGTTACCGCCGAGGCATTGTTCGACCAGCCCTGTCGCAGGAANNGCCACTTCGGCATCGTCCATGCGCTCGGCAAAGCCAGGCATCGGCAGCACCGACGGTGCTCGCTGGGTCGACGGCGTCGCGGCACCGGCGAGGATCACGTGCAGCAGCGCATCGGCCTTGGTCGCGTTGACCACCGAAGCCCCGTCCAGACGCGGGAACACGCGCTGCGCACCCTCACCCGAGACGAAGTGGCAAGCGCCGCAGTTGTCGATGTACAAGCGCTCACCCAGGGTGAGGTCCCTGGCGGCGGTCAACTTGGCGGTGGTTGCAGCACTGCGCTCGGCCAACTGCTGGTACGCCGGACCTTTCGCCGGTGTTAGCGACTTGAGGTAGGCCGCCATGGCGTGCAGGTCGGCGTCGCTCATGTGCGAGGTGCTGTTGGCGATCACGTCGGTCATCTCGCCGGCCACCGAGGCCTTGGCATTGCGTCCGCTGCCCAGGTACTCGACCAGCTCCTCTTCACTCCAATGCGGCATGCCACGCAGGGCCGGCACGTTCCAGCCGTTGAGCTCGGTACCGGTGAGGTAGCCAGTGGCAGACTCGTCCAGGCCTTTTTCCTGCAGGGTCAGCGCACGCGGGGTGTGGCACGAGCCGCAGTGACCGA
>DQAA01000438.1 GCA_003523465.1 Pseudomonas sp. | reverse complement strand
GTGATGTTTGAGGGCCTCATCGCCCAACGCCGACGCGATACCTGTGGGAGCCGGCGTTGCCGGCGATGAGGCCCTCAAGAACAACGAAAAATCAGAGGCCTTTCAGCAGGTCAGCCATGTCATCGGCATGCTCTTCTTCCTGGGCCAGGATGTCCTCGAAGATACGCCGGGTAGTCGGGTCGCTGTCGCCGATGAAGCGCACGATCTCGCGGTAGCTGTCGATGGCGATCCGCTCAGCCACCAGGTCCTCCAGCACCATCTCCTTCAGGTCCTTGCCCGCGACGTACTGGGCGTGGGAATTCTTGCTCAGGTTGTCCGGGTTCAGGTCCGGCTCGCCGCCCAGTTGCACGATGCGCTCGGCCAGCATGTCGGCGTGTTGCTGTTCCTGGTTGGCGTGCTCGAGAAACTCGGCGGCAGCAACGCTCGCCTTGATTCCGCTGGCCATGTAGTAGTGGCGCTTGTAGCGCAGGGTGCAGACCCACTCGGTGGCCAGCGACTCGTTGAGCAGGCGCAGGATGGTCTGGCGGTCGGCGTTGTAGCCTTCGGTCACGGCGCCTTGCTCCACATGCTGGCGGGCACGTTCGCGGAGGGTTTGTACATCGGTCAGTTCTACGGTGCTCATGTCTTTCTCCAGGCTGGAAAACGGGCGCGCCGCGCTCTGTGGGCGCGGTCGCTACATCAGGTACGAGTACGGCGAAGCGGCAAAAGTTTTATCAGCCGCGTACCGCACGTTCGTCTTTCTCACGCTGTTCGCAGGTCTTGAAACCCTTGTCGTCGACATGCCCGGTGGCGTCGAAGCGCACGTAATAGGCCTGCTGCTGGCCTTCGCGGTTGAGGATGTAGTTGTTGCAGGTGCCGCCGTGAGGCAGGTCGATCACCGTGGACGGGCTGCCGCCGATGGCGATGACCTTCTGCATGGTCATGCCGTTTTCCACCTGCTTGACCAGTGGCTGGTCACGGAAGGTCACGTAATCGACCGGATTCTCGGGGCGGCTGCCGCAGCCGACCAGGGTGGCGCCAACCAGGAGTGCTGCCAGGGCGTGCTTGTACATGGTCGTACATCCTCGTGAAGGGCCGTCGTGGCCCGATACGAATTTGGAACCGCAAGCGGCGGCGGGAGTTCGATTGCGATTGCCATCGTTTCGCCTGTAGGGTTGGCCGATACCTTCATGGACCAGGGAGCCGCCATGTCGCAAGCCCTTGCCACGCGTTATCCACTGGTGCTGGTGCCGGGCATGCTCGGTTTCGTCCGGCTGCTGCTTTATCCCTACTGGTTCGGCATCGTTGCGGCCCTGCGCCGGGGCGGGGCCCAGGTGTATCCGGTGCAGGTGTCGCCGCTGCACAGCAGCGAAGTACGTGGCGAGCAGTTGTTGCGCATCATCGAAGAACTGCGCCAGCGCACCGGCGTCGACAAGGTCAACCTCCTCGGCCACAGCCAGGGCGCACTGGCGGCCCGTTATGTGGCGGCGAAGCGCCCGGAGTGGGTGGCGTCGGTCACCTCCATCGCCGGACCCAACCACGGCTCGGAGCTGGCCGATTATTTCGAGCGCGAATACCCCGGCGACTCACCTCGTGGCCGGCTGCTCAAGGCCGTGCTGCACGGTATCGCCTGGCTGATGGGGGTTCTGGAGACGGGCTGGAAAGGCCCGGCGCTGCCCATCGATGTGCATGCCTCGCACCTGTCCCTGACCTGCGCCGGCGTGGCCCGCTTCAACCAGGCTTATCCACAGGGCCTGCCGCAGACCTGGGGCGGCGAGGGGCCGGCCGAGGTCAACGGCGTGCGCTACTACTCGTGGTCCGGGGTGCTTACGCCGGGCGTCACCGATCGCGGTCTCAATCGGCTGGACGGCAGCAACCGCTTCTGCCGCCTGTTCGCTCGCACGTTCACGCGGGAGAAGGGCCACTGCGACGGTATGGTCGGGCGTTTCAGTTCCCATCTGGGCCAGGTCATCGGCGACGACTACCCCCTCGATCACCTGGATATCGTCAACCAGTCCCTCGGCGCGGTGGGCAAGGGTGCGCAGCCGGTGAGGCTGTTCACCGAGCACGCCGAACGGCTCAAGGCCGCGGGCTGCTAGGGCCTTCCAGGGGATGTAAAAAATCTTGTCTAGACTCCAGTGACAGCCGCGCCTCCCCTGCGGCGATCAGGAGAACCACCATGAAGATGCTGCGTGTGCCGTTGCTGTTGCTGGGCTTGCTGATGGCGTCACAGGGTTTTGCCGCCACCGCCCAGCAGGAAAAGATGAAGACCTGCAACGCCGACGCCACCACCAAGGCGCTCAAGGGTGACGAGCGCAAGGCCTTCATGAGCGACTGCCTGAAAACCAAGGCCGCCCCCACCCAGCAGGACAAGATGAAAACCTGCAACGCCGACGCCAGCGCCAAGACCCTCAAGGGCGACGAGCGCAAGGCGTTCATGAGTGACTGCCTGAAGAAAAAATGACCCTTCGCGACGACGAGTCGTTGCTCCAGGGCAATGGCACGTCGTCCGTGGTCGCCCGCCCCTATGCCTCTTCGCGGAAGGCTGGCAGACTGCCGCCTTTGTCGTCCTTGGCAGTCTGAGGTTGTATGACTTTTACCCAGCGTCAGATCGTGCTGGCGAGTTGGATCATCATATTCACCGGCTTGTTGCTGGTATTGCCGCTCAAATTGCTGCCGAGCCTGCTGGCCGGGTTGCTGGTCTTCGAGCTGGTCAACATGCTCACGCCCAAGCTCCAGCATGTGATCGCCGGGCCGCGGGCGCGCTGGCTGGCGGTGGCGTTGCTGGGCACCCTGGTGGTCAGCACCCTGACCCTGGTCTTCGCCGGCGCCATCAGCTTCCTCCTGCACGAGGCGGAAAACCCCGGCGCCTCGCTGGACCGCTTCATGCTCCTGGTGGACCAGGCCCGCAGCCAGTTGCCGCCGTTCATCGATGCCTACCTGCCGGCCAGCGCCGCCGAGTTCAAGGTAGCCATCGGCGACTGGCTGAAGACCCACCTGGGCGAGCTGCAACTGGTGGGCAAGGGCGCGGCGCACATGTTCGTCACCTTGCTGATCGGCATGATCCTCGGCGCCATCGTCGCCTTGCAGCGCATCCCGGACATCTCCCGGCGCAAGCCGCTGGCGGCCGCGTTGTTCGAGCGCCTGTCGCTGCTGGTCCAGGCGTTTCGCAACATCGTTTTCGCGCAGATCAAGATTTCCCTGCTCAACACCGCGTTCACCGGCGTGTTCCTCGCCGTAGTCCTGCCGATGTTCGGCGTGCACCTGCCGCTGACCAAGACGCTGATCGTGCTGACCTTCCTGCTCGGCTTGCTGCCGGTGATCGGCAACCTGATGTCCAACACCCTGATCACCATCGTCGGGCTGTCGCTGTCGATCTGGGTGGCGGTGGCGGCGTTGGGGTATTTGATCGTTATCCACAAGGTCGAGTACTTCCTCAACGCGCGGATCGTTGGCGGGCAGATCAGTGCCAAGTCGTGGGAGCTGCTGCTGGCGATGCTGGTGTTCGAAGCCGCGTTCGGGCTGCCGGGGGTGGTGGCGGGGCCGATCTACTATGCGTACCTGAAGAGTGAGTTGAGGCGGGCGGAGCTGGTCTGAAGCCTTGTGGTGACTGGTCCGGCCTCATCGCTGGCAAGCCAGCTCCCACAGGGTCCGCGGCGCTGCAGAACCTGTGGGAGCTGGCTTGCC
>DQAA01000025.1 GCA_003523465.1 Pseudomonas sp. | reverse complement strand
AGGTCCGCTTCCACCAGGCGACGCACGTCGTCGACCGGCAAGCCGCTGCCGAGCAACCACTGCAATTTGCCGAACGCCGCTTCGCGGGTCATGCCGCCGCCGGACAACACGCCAGCCTGGCGCAGGCGGCTGCCGGCCTCGTAGATATCGAACTCGACACCGCCTTCATGGCATTGGGTGATCGCCACCACCACCAGATCGCGGGAGCGGGCCTGTTCGAGGGCGTGGATAAAGTCAGGGTCGTCGCACGGGCCGGTACCGCTGCCGAAGCATTCGAGGATCAGGCCCTGGGCGCCGCTGTGGATAACTGCAAGCAGCAGATCCGCGGAAATGCCGGGCACCAGGGGCAACACGGCGATATCCACAGGCTGGCCGGGCTGGCGATAGTCCAGTGCAGCGGGCAGGGCGGGGGCGGTGTCGGTCGAGGTCTTGCGCTCGAGGGCAACGAAGGGATTTCGCCCGAAGCTGCGCACCTTCGCGGTGCGCCGGGGCGGCAGCAACTGGCCGTGGAAGAACAGCTGTACGCCTGCGGGCTGGCCGAGGGTCAGGGCTTCGAGGGCGCCGGTGAGGTTTTCCCAGGCATCGCTGTCGTCCACGCCCGCCGGCAGCATTGATCCGGTGAACAGCACCGGAGCGTCCAGCCCGAGCAACTGGAAGCTCATGGCCGCCGCGCTGTAGGCCAGGGTGTCGGTGCCGTGCAGGACCAATACCGCGTCGCAGCCGGCATCCACGGCTTCGATGATCGCCGTGCGCAGGCGCTGCCAGTAGTGCGGGTTCATGTTGGCGCTGTCGATCAGCGGCGTCATCTCACGGAAGCGCCAGGGCGCCAGGTCCGTCCTTGTGGATAACCCGGTGCGCATGCGTTGCTCGAAACCGGATGCGGGGGCCAGGCCGTTGGCACTCGCCTGCATGCCGATGGTGCCACCGGTGTACAGCACCATGATGCTGCGGGCGGGGCGGGGGGACGCCGAAATCATGCGCCATTCTCCATGGTCGGTCTTGTTCGTAGCCGGGCACACTACGACATCCGGGGCAGATCTGTCAGGCGTGGCGCCGAATGGCGGGCATAAAAAAAGGGCCCGGGGTGTAAGCCCTGGGCCCTCGAAAGGTGAGAGGTGTCTAGTCCCTCGACCTGGTGAGACGGTTGTTGCGTGGGGTTACGCCTTCAGCGGAACCAGACGCGGAGCGATCATGTTTTCCGGACGCAGGATGTCGTTGAGCATCGCTTCGTCGAGGAGTTTTTCTTCACGTACCAGTTCCAGTACGCCGCGGCCGGTTTCCAGGGCGATGCGGGCGATACGGGTGGCGTTTTCGTAGCCGATGTACGGGTTCAGGGCGGTGACCAGGCCGATGGAGTGCTCGACCAGTTCACGGCAGCGCTGTTCGTTGGCGGTGATGCCGACGATGCAGTGTTCGCGCAGCATGTCCATGGCGCGCTGGAGCAGGCGGATGGAGTCGAAGATCTTGTAGGCGATCAGCGGTTCCATGACGTTCAGCTGCAGCTGGCCACCTTCGGCGGCGATGGTCAGGGCCAGGTCGTTGCCCATGATGGCGAAGGCCACCTGGTTCACGGCTTCCGGGATAACCGGGTTGACCTTGCCTGGCATGATCGAGCTGCCTGGCTGGCGCGCTGGCAGGTTGATCTCGTTGATGCCGGTGCGTGGGCCGCTGGACAGCAGGCGCAGGTCGTTGCAGATCTTCGACAGTTTGACCGCGGTGCGCTTGAGCATGCCGGAGAACAGGACGAAGGCGCCCATGTCCGAGGTGGCTTCGATCAGGTCGGCAGCCGGGACCAGCGGCTGGCCGCTGATGGTGGCCAGGCGCTGTACGGCCAGGGCCTGGTAGCCAGGGTCGGCGTTGATGCCGGTGCCGATGGCGGTACCGCCCAGGTTCACTTCGGTCAGCACTTCCGGTGCCAGGGTGCGCAGGCGGTTCAGGTCTTCGGTCAGGGTGGTGGCGAAGGCGCGGAATTCCTGGCCCAGGGTCATCGGTACCGCGTCCTGCAGCTGGGTACGGCCCATCTTCAGTACGTGGCTGAATTCTTCACCCTTGGCAGCGAAGGCCTGGATCAGGCTGTCGAGGCTGGCCAGCAGGGCGTCGTGACCCAGCAGCAGACCCAGGCGGATCGCGGTCGGGTAGGCGTCGTTGGTCGACTGCGCCATGTTCACGTCGTTGTTCGGGTGCAGGTACTTGTACTCGCCTTTCTCATGGCCCATGGCTTCCAGGGCGATGTTGGCGATGACTTCGTTGGCGTTCATGTTGGTAGAAGTACCAGCACCGCCTTGAATCATGTCCACGACAAACTGCTCGTGGTAGTCGCCACGGATCAGGCGGGCACAGGCCTCGCTGATGGCGGCATGCTTGGCATCGCTCAGGTGACCCAGCTCACGGTTGGCGTCGGCAGCAGCCTGCTTGACCATGGCCAGGGCCACGACCAGTTTCGGGTAGTGCGACAGCGGAACACCGGACAGATGGAAGTTGTTGGCAGCACGCAGGGTCTGGATGCCGTAGTAGGCGTCGGCAGGGACTTCCAGGGTGCCAAGCAGGTCTTTTTCAATGCGGAACGATGCAGCAGCGGACATGATGGATATCATCTCGAATTAACCCGGCACATGCCGGAATGGCGCCAATCCTAGGGGCGGGAGCCCTTTGGCGGCCAATGCTGTTGCACGCTAACCTATGCACAAACGGCATAACGTCCCATGTGACGTTTGGCACAGATCGAGCGTGTTCCAATTTGGTGCACGCTTTTGGAGAGTATCCGATGAACCTTGAAAGCAAATGGCTGGAAGATTTCAGTGCGCTGGCCGCTACCCGCAGCTTTTCCCAGGCCGCCGAGCGCCGCTTCGTTACCCAGCCGGCGTTCAGCCGGCGGATTCGCAGCCTTGAAGCGGCCCTGGGCCTGACCCTGGTCAACCGCTCGCGCACGCCCATAGAACTGACTGCCGCCGGCCAGTTGTTCCTGGTTACAGCCCGTACCGTTGTCGACCAGTTGAGCGAAGTTCTCCGCCATTTGCATCATCTTGAAGGTGGGCAGGGCGAAGTTATCCAGGTCGCCGCAGCCCACTCCCTGGCCCTTGGTTTCTTCCCGCGCTGGATCGCCCAGTTGCGCAATGACGGCCTGAACATCGCCACGCGCCTGGTGGCGACCAACGTCGGCGATGCCGTGCACGCCCTGCGCGAAGGCGGCTGCGACCTGATGCTGGCGTTCTATGACCCGGATGCGGCCTTGCAGATGGATGCGGAGATTTTCCCGTCGTTGCATATGGGCCACACCGAAATGCTCCCGGTGTGCGCCGCCGGCCCCGATGGCCAGCCGCTGTTCGATCTGGAAGGTGACGCCAGCGTGCCGCTGCTGGCCTACAGCGCCGGTGCCTTCCTCGGACGATCGGTGAACCTGCTGGTGCGTCAGCGCAACCTGCGTTTCACCACCGTCTACGAGACCGCCATGGCCGACAGCCTGAAAAGCATGGCCTTGGAAGGCCTGGGTATCGCCTGGGTGCCGCGGCTGTCGGCCCGGGCGGAGCTGGAGCGGGGTGAGCTGGTGATCTGCGGTGGTCCCCAGTGGCATGTGCCACTGGAGATCCGTTTGTATCGTTGTGCCCTGGTGCGCAAGGCCAATGTGCGACTGCTCTGGCGCAAGCTGGAGTCGGGCATGCAGGAGCCGGCGCCGGTCATTGCGCCGAACGCTTGAGGTAGCGGGCGATATTGGCGCGGTTTTCGTCGGAATAGCGGTAGCAGTTGGAGCGCACGTTGAGGCGGGTCGGGAACATGTAGGTCTCGCAGAACCAGCCGTTGAAATTGACCTGGGACGCCTCGTGGGTAGCGCTGAGGGTGTGGCCCAGTTCATGTCCGGGCGTGGCGTAGGAGTGAATCGAGGCGATTGCCGAGTGCCCGGTCTGGTGGGCGATGCCCAGGGTTTCGCTGCCTGTGTCCAGGGGCAGGCGGGTCAACAGCAGGTATTTGTTGTCGATGATGCCGCCCGGCGCGTTCTGCTGCCGGCGCCAGGTCCAGGCGGCGTCGGCCCAGGACGCAAGCGCCTTGGACGGAACGTCACGGCGATAATCGAGATCGGTCAGGCCGGGAATGTTGCGCTGGAACCTGAGCTGAATGGGCATATCGAGGATCTCGCGCATTTCCTGCAGCCAGAAGTCGAAGTAATCCTGTTGCAGTTGCTCGTTGGAGATATCGGCCAGCTCGTCGTGGGGGAAGACCCAGACGGTCAGGCCGCTGTCGGCACTGACGAAGGCGGCGTGGTAAAGGGCGGCAATGGCCAGGGGCAGGGTGGTGCGAAGTCGTTTGCGCATGAGGTCATCCTTGACGTTGAACTGCGGGATTGCGCCTCGACAGTAGTCCCGGCGCCCCGTACCAGAGCATCTGGAAGCTTCTCAGTGGGCCATCGGTCGACCTTACCAACGGGGCTGGGCGCTCCCGTCCCGACTACGCTATAATCCCGCGCCTTCGGCCAGACAGGTCGATTCAGAATCCGTATGACGAGCCACGCCGGTCCCCCTGCGTGGCTCGTTGCTTTTGGCGCGTCACAAGACGCTTGCAGGAGAGGCTCGACGATGAGTGCACTGGTTGGCGTGATCATGGGCTCCAAGTCCGATTGGTCCACCCTTAGCCACACCGCCGATATGCTGGAAAAACTCGGCATTCCCTACGAAGTGAAGGTGGTATCCGCCCACCGTACCCCGGACCTGCTGTTCCAGTACGCCGAAGAGGCCGAAGGCCGGGGCATCGAGGTGATCATTGCCGGTGCCGGTGGCGCTGCCCACCTGCCAGGCATGTGCGCCGCCAAGACCCACCTGCCGGTGCTGGGCGTACCGGTGCAGTCGGCGATGCTCTCGGGTGTCGACTCGCTGTTGTCCATCGTGCAGATGCCGGCCGGTATCCCGGTGGCCACCCTGGCGATCGGCAAGGCCGGTGCGATCAACGCCGCCCTGCTCTCGGCGAGCATCCTCGGTGCCAAGCACCCGCAGTTCCACACTGTGCTGAAGCAGTTCCGCGCAGAGCAGACAGACAGCGTTCTGGACAATCCAGATCCGCGTCAGGCTTGAGGTCGCTGCCATGAAGATCGGTGTAATCGGTGGCGGCCAGCTCGGCCGCATGCTGGCCCTGGCGGGCACTCCGCTGGGCATGAACTTCGCCTTCCTCGACCCTGCGCCAGACGCCTGCGCCGCTCCCCTGGGCGAGCACCTGCGTGCCGACTACGGCGACCAGGATCACCTGCGCCAGCTGGCCGACGAAGTCGACCTGGTGACCTTCGAGTTCGAAAGCGTGCCGGCGGAAACCGTCGCCTTCCTTTCGCAGTTCGTCCCGGTCTACCCGAGTGCCGAAGCCTTGCGCATCGCCCGCGATCGCTGGTTCGAAAAGAGCATGTTCAAGGACCTGGGCATCCCGACTCCGGCCTTCGCCGACATCCAGTCGCAAGCCGACCTGGATAACGCCGTGGCCAGCATCGGCCTGCCGGCCGTGCTGAAAACCCGCACCCTGGGTTACGACGGCAAGGGCCAGAAGGTCTTGCGCAGCGCCGCCGACGTGGTCGACACCTTCGCCGAGCTGGGCAGCGTGCCGTGCCTGCTGGAAGGTTTCGTGCCGTTCACCGGCGAAGTCTCGCTGGTTGCGGTGCGTGCCCGTGATGGCGAAACCCGCTTCTACCCGCTGGTGCACAACACCCACGAGAGCGGCATCCTGCGCTTGTCCATCGCCAGCAGCGATCACCCGCTGCAGGCCCTGGCCGAGGACTACGCCAGCCGCGTGCTGGAGAAGCTGGATTACGTGGGCGTGCTGGCCTTCGAGTTCTTCGAAGTCGATGGCGGCCTGAAGGCCAACGAGATCGCCCCGCGTGTACACAACTCCGGGCACTGGACCATCGAAGGCGCCGAGTGCAGCCAGTTCGAAAACCACCTGCGCGCCGTTGCCGGCCTGCCGCTGGGCCCGACCACCAAGGTCGGCGAAAGCGCCATGCTCAACTTCATCGGCGAAGTGCCGGCGGTGGACAAGGTCGTCGCCATCGATGACTGCCACCTGCACCACTACGGCAAGGCCTTCAAGGTCGGGCGCAAGGTCGGTCACGCCACCCTGCGTTGCGCCGATATGACCACCCTGGAACAGAAGATCCAGCAGGTCGAAGCGCTGATCGCGGGCTGAACTGAACCTCTCCCGACGGCAACCCTCTGATGGCAGGACACCGAAGCGCTGACTAGGCTTTTGGTGCTGCACTCACTCAGAGGGATTGCCATGGGAATCATCGGAACCATCTTCATCGGCCTGATCGTCGGACTCGTCGCGCGCTTCCTCAAGCCCGGCGACGACAGCATGGGCTGGATCATGACCATTCTGCTCGGCATCGGCGGTTCGCTCGCGGCGACCTACGGTGGCCAGGCCCTGGGCATCTACCAGGCGGGTCAGGCGGCCGGTTTCATCGGCGCGGTGGTGGGCGCGATCATCCTGCTGGTGATCTACGGCTTGATCAAAAAGAACTGACACCGGGATAGAATGCTCGGCAACTTCCTACGGTTGCCGAGCATTTTTCATGCGTGCGTTGTTCCTCATCCCCCTGCTGCTGTGCAGCACCCTCGCCCGGGCCGAACTGCCTGAAACCGACTGGCTGGAGCTGATGCCCAAGTCGGACCAGAAAGCCCTCGAAGAAATGCCCGAGATCGACCACAACTCCCCGGAAGCCCAGGGCACCTTCACCGCCAAGGGCGGCATGAAGCAGAGCAAGGGCCTGCCGGCGGTGATGTATTCGACCAAGACGGTGGCCGGCATGAACGGCAAGTCGATCCGCCTCGGTGGTTACCCGGTGCCGCTGGAGGCCGATGCCAAGGGCAACAGTACGCTGTTCTTCCTCGTGCCTTATCCCGGCGCCTGCATCCACGTACCGCCGCCACCGCCGAACCAGCTGGTGCTGGTGCGCTATCCGAAGGGCGTGAAGCTGGAGGACATCTACACGCCGCTGTGGGTCAGCGGCACGTTGAAGGTGGAGAAGGTCAGCAATGACCTGGCGGACGCGGCCTATGCCATGGATGCGGCGAAGGTGCGGGTCGTGGAGGATGCAGACCTGTAGAGCGACGCGGCCCCTGTGGGAGCGGGTTCA
>DQAA01000168.1:7181-7456 GCA_003523465.1 Pseudomonas sp. | reverse complement strand
CGAGCGCCACGCCATGGGCCTGAGTGATCCGGATGCGCCGCGGGTGGCGGTGGATCCGTCGCTGGCGGCGCAGACCGAGGCGTTCGAGGCCAATTGCCTGCGCACCTCGCTGCGCCGGCACAAGGGCGAAATAAAGGCGGTGATGGAAGAACTGCAACTGCCGCGGCGGACCTTGAACGAGAAAATGCAGCGGCATGGGCTGGTGCGGGAAGACTTTCTCGACCGGGCCTGATGGGGTGAGCGGATATCCGCTTGCTTCCTACATTTGATAAGCG
>DQAA01000168.1:3287-7104 GCA_003523465.1 Pseudomonas sp. | reverse complement strand
GGAGCGGGTTCACCCGCGATTGGAGCGCCGCGGTTTCCCTTGGCACACCTCCTGCTATAGCCCCCGCAGGCTGCGTTTCGACGCGCTCCACAAAAACAACATGAAGGTCCCGTCCAATGGATAACGCTTCCACCCTGTCTGGGGCGGCCGCTGCCTCGGCTGCGCCCAAGACCACCTCCAGTCGTCTCAAGTCGATCTTCAGCGGATCGGTCGGCAACATGGTCGAGTGGTACGACTGGTACGTCTACGCCGCATTCTCCCTGTACTTCGCCAAGTCCTTCTTCCCGGCCGGCGACACCACCGCGCAACTGCTCAACACCGCCGCGATCTTCGCCGTGGGCTTCCTGATGCGCCCGATCGGCGGCTGGATCATGGGCATCTACGCCGACCGCAAGGGGCGCAAGGCCGCGCTGATGGCGTCGGTCCTGCTGATGTGCTTCGGCTCCCTGGTCATCGCCCTGACCCCGAGCTACGAAACCATCGGCGTCGCCGCTCCGGTGCTGCTGATCATCGCGCGCCTGATGCAGGGCCTGTCGGTCGGTGGCGAATACGGCACCTCGGCCACCTACCTCAGCGAGATGGCGACCAAGGACCGTCGCGGCTTCTTCTCCAGCTTCCAGTACGTGACCCTGATCTCCGGCCAGCTCATCGCCCTCGCCGTGCTGATCATCCTGCAACAGACCCTGACCACCGAGCAGCTCTACTCCTGGGGCTGGCGCGTACCGTTCGTGATCGGCGCGCTGTGTGCGGTAGTTGCGCTCTACCTGCGTCGCGGCATGGAAGAAACCGAGTCGTTCACCAAGAAGGAAAAACCGAAACGCCGTGAAAGCCTGATGCGCACCCTGATGCGTCATCCGAAAGAGCTCGCCACCGTCGTCGGCCTGACCATGGGCGGCACCCTGGCCTTCTACACCTACACCACCTACATGCAGAAATACCTGGTCAACACCGTGGGCATGAGCATCTCGGACTCGACCATGATCTCGGCGGCCACGCTGTTCCTGTTCATGTGCCTGCAACCGGTGATCGGCGCCCTCTCCGACAAGATCGGCCGTCGCCCGATCCTGATCGCCTTCGGTGTACTGGGCACGCTCTTCACCGTACCGATCCTCTCCACCCTGCACACCGTGCAGAGCTGGTGGGGCGCGTTCTTCCTGATCATGGCCGCGCTGATCATCGTTAGCGGCTACACCTCGATCAACGCCGTGGTGAAAGCCGAGCTGTTCCCTACCGAGATCCGTGCGCTGGGTGTTGGCCTGCCATATGCGCTGACCGTCTCGATCTTCGGTGGCACTGCTGAATATGTCGCACTGTGGTTCAAGAGCATCGGCATGGAGACCGGCTACTACTGGTACGTCACCGCCTGTATCGCCTGCTCGCTGCTGGTGTATGTGTTCATGAAGGACACGCAGAAGCACTCGCGGATCGTCACTGACTGAGTCGAACCGCTGAAAAACGAAGCCCCCGGCCGCAAGGTCGGGGGCTTTTTTGTTGACGCCATACAGGAGGCTTCAATGACAAACCACATACCAGAGTATTTCGAGACGCCACTTACCCTTGCAGTGATTCGTCTGTTTGATCGCGTTCTTCCGCTACTGGAAGGAAAGCCTTCGGGTGCATTCAAGGCTTACATCTTTGGCGGGTGCGCCTTGCATATGCTGACCAACGCTCGCGGTAGCGCAGATGTCGACGCCGAGCTGGAGGTGGCCGCAGGTGTGAACCGAACAGAGATAATCACATTGCTTGACGGTGAGCCTGAAGACTATGAACTGGACGGACGTGACATGCAGGTCCAGTACGACACTCGCTTCAACACATCACTGTGCCCGACCCATGAGGATTTCAACGAACGGGCCATCCCACTCTCCCCCGGCCAAGAGGCCGCCCGCTTACAGGTTTTCGTGGCAGCCCCCATCGATCTCATCATTACCAAACTCGGTCGTTTCACAGATCGTGACCACGAGGATATTCGTACGCTTATCCGGACAAGGGATGTGAACCTGAAAAGTCTTGATATGCTTGCCAGGCAAGCCATCGACTACTGTCCTTGCGACAAGTCGACAACCCTGAGCTATCTGAGATTGGTATTGGATGAGTTTGGTTACCAACCCTAAAGCCAAGGCCCGCGAGCACGATGCACTCGAACAGGTCGTGGTGAAAGTCAGCAAAGAACCTCTCCACAAAGTGGATGAGGATGTTTTTGCCTGCTTTGCCAAAGCTGTCTGGTTCGATACCGATCATGCCAAAGCGAAGGTTCAGGAGCGTCTGGACGACCCTGCACTTCCCTTGCTACGCAAACGCAGGTTGCTCTATCTGATGGACCGCTTGCGCCGCTATCCCTGTCTGGATGATCACGATGCCGGATTGCTCAAGAGCTTTGTGCAGGCATGGGAAAAGCGACTCAGCGCATCCGGTCCGTGGCGCCAGACAGCGTTAAATACCAGAGACAAACTCGCCCAGGCATGGGGGGTGGATGAAGATGCAAGCCGTCTGTTTTCCTCGGTGCTGGATTTCCAGACACGCCACTATGTGGATGCACACAATTTAAAGTCAGGCTATTCCCCTCTCTGAATCTACCTGCCACGAGAGATCGCATAACGACCTCTCGTGGCAAAAGTGACATTCAGGATATCCGCGCCAACTCGGTCTGTTGGGTCCGCCGGGTATTGAAGTAATACGCCATCCCCACCATCACCAACAGCACCCCACCCAGCACCGCCGACGAGCCCACGGTGCCGAAATCCAGCCCGCCCTTTTCATAGGGTTTGGTCAGGAAGTCTCCCAGGGTCGCGCCGAATGGCCGGGTCAGGACGAAGGCGATCCAGAACAGCACCACCGGAGAAATCCGCGTCACGTAGCGCGCGATTACCACCAGGCAGATCGCCGAGCCGATCAGCAGCGCGCCGCCTGCAAAACCCAGCCCCGAATCATCCGCCAGATAATCGCCCAAGGCCGTGCCAAGGGTGTTGGAAAACAGGATCGCCACCCAGTAGAAAATCTCGCCGCGCCGGCTGCTGATGCGGTTGACGTCGAGAGTGTTGCCGCTCATCCGCCACAGGGCGAAGGTCAGGACGAGGATGCCGATCAGGATCGCCGAGCCGGTGGCGTAGCCAAGACCAAGGGTTCGGTCCATGAAGTCGGACATGGTGGTGCCGGCGGTGCTGGTGGAGAGGATCACCAGCCAGTACAGCGCCGGGTGGTATTTGCGCGAGAACAACTGCCCCAGGAGGGTGACGAGGAACAGGCTGATGAGGATCACCGAACTCAGCGCGTAACCGACGTCGAGGGTCATCGAGAGCAGGTCGCCGGTGGTTTCGCCGAGGGTGGTGGCGCAGATCTTCATGATCCAGAACGCCAGGGTGATGTGCGGGAATTTATTCATTGTGGGAGTGCCTCCGGGGTCAGATGCCGCGAAGACTGCTCAGGACGCGATGAAAAAGGGGTCAGCGATAAATGAAAAAAGCGTGGGTGAAAATTCTTTCATCTTTTTGCGTCGCCACAAACATCTATTTATACGATGTTTATGGCCGATTTTTTGCGCTTTTTAATCAAATTAATCGGCGTAGCATCAACTCCATCGAAACAACAAACCCACTAGCTACCCCGGAGCAACCACCATGAAAAGCAAACTGATCCTGACCCTGGCCTTCTCTGTCCTGACCGCCAACGCCTTTGCCGCCGACGGCTTCGACCGCACCGGCAGCCACAACTTCAGCCACCCGCAAGCCCATGCGGCCGCTGTCGCCCAGGATGGTTACGATCGCACTGGCGGCGCCAAATTCGCCGAAGACGGTTTCGATCACACCAACGGCGCCAA
>DQAA01000168.1:0-3155 GCA_003523465.1 Pseudomonas sp. | reverse complement strand
CACCAACGGCGCCAAATTCGCCGCCGACGGTTTCGACCGCACCGAGTCCCATCGCTTCAGCTAAGACCTGGAGCTTCAACGTCCACAGCCCGGCTTCGGCCGGGCTTAATCGTTTTCAGGGCCCGGCACTCTTGGCACACTAGCGCTTCCTTCCCGTGTTCCAGCCCACAAGGCCCGCTCGATGTATTACTACGAACCCGCAAAAGGCCACGGCCTGCCCCACGATCCGTTCAATGCCATCGTCGGTCCGCGCCCTATCGGCTGGATCTCTTCACAGGACGCCGAAGGCCATCTGAACCTTGCGCCCTACAGCTTCTTCAACGCCTTCAACTACATTCCGCCGATCATCGGTTTCTGCAGCGTCGGGCGCAAAGACAGCCTGAACAACATCGAGCAGACCGGCGAGTTCGCCTGGAACCTGGCTACCCGCCCGCTGGCCGAGGCGATGAACCAGAGCTGCGCGGCCGTGGCGCCGCAGGTCGATGAGTTCGCCCTGAGCCAGCTGACCCCGGTCGCCTCGCGCGTGATCGCGGTGCCGCGGGTGCAGGAGAGTCCGGTGTCGTTCGAGTGCAAGGTGAGCCAGATCATCCAGCTCAAGCGCGCCGACCAGGAACTGGTCCCAAGCTGGCTGATTCTGGGAGAGGTGGTGGCGGTGCATATCGCCGAGCACCTGCTCAAGGACGGGATCTACGACACCGCCGCCGCCGAGCCGATCCTGCGTGGTGGCGGGCCTGCGGATTATTTCGAGCTGGGCAACCTGTTCAAGATGCGTCGCCCGCTCTGAGCAGCACTTACCAGACCAGCTGGGCGTCCGCGGTGACGCCTTGCAGGCGTTCCAGCTCGCCATTGGCCGCTGCATCGGCAGCCAGGGCGCTCTTGAATACCTCACCGTCCAGCACCTTGTGGAAGGTTGGCGCACCCACGGCGCCCAGGCCCTTCACCGCGATCGCGGCGTAGTAGCCACCTTCGGTCGGCACCATCGCCGCGACCGCTTCAAACCCTACGAATACCCTGCGCGCCATTGTCGTTACATCCGGAAGATTGCGAAAAAGGCGGCCATTCTAGCTGAAGGTATGCAGGTCCAGGCTAGCCAGCACCCGAGCCTGCACCAGTTCGCCGAACAGTTGCAGGCTCGGCGAATGGAAGTAGTCGTTCATCGCCGACTGGTCCTGCCAGTGACTGCTGAGCAGCCAGAGCTGACTGTCGAACGCCGAACGTTGCAGGCTGAAGCCGAGGCAACCCGGCGTGCTGCGGGTCGGCTCGCGGAGTTGTTGCAGGCGTTCACCCAGCTCGGCGGAACGGCCAGCGCTGGCGCGCACGAAGGAGAGATGGCTGACCGGATGTGATGGTGTCATGTGCGGTGCTCCTTTAAAGCGGTCAGAGGAAAACTGCCAGGCTGCCAAGATTAGCCAGCCGACCGCCACCGACGTTAGCCGGATGCTGTCAGCAAATTGCCTGATCCTGCACAGCCCCTCATGCCCTCCCCTGCACCGCTTGAAAACAGCGGCTCTCCAGCGAATGCCCTTCGGGCAAGCGCAATCGCTTCAATTTGGTGACAGCCCGGCATGCGCAGCAGGATCGTGCAAGAACCCGACAGCTTTCGGCTAGCGCTGGGACTTGCACAAACCTATGCTGCGAAAATCCTGCAGGAGGAACCTCGCCCATGTCATCCGCCGAACCGCTCGACCCCGCTCTCGAAGCCCTGCGCGAGGCCCTTGCCGACCTGGTCCGCCGGCATGCCGACTCGCCGGCGATCAGTGGCCTGTTCCTGGTCCGCCACGAAGAAAACATCCGCTCCATGCCGACCCTGGCCCACCCGGCCCTGTGCATCCTGGCCCAGGGCAGCAAGGCCGTACACCTGGGCGATGAGCGCTACGTCTACGATCCGCTGCACTACATGGTGGTGTCGGTGGCGATGCCGATCAGCGGCGTGTACCTGGACGCCAGCCCGGAGAATCCGAGCCTGGGCATTCGCCTGGATATCGACCCGGCGGAAATCAACAACCTGATCGCCGACGCCGGGCCCATGGGCGTGCCGGCAGCGTCCGAGCGCGGGCTGTTCGTCGAACGCCTGGACCTGGCGCTGCTCGATGCATTGATCCGCCTGATCCGCCTGCTGGATACGCCGAAGGACATCCCGGTGCTGGCACCACTGATCCGTCGGGAAATCCTCTACCGTCTGTTGCGTGGGAAACAGGGCCATCGCCTGTACGAAATCGCCATGGCCAACAGCCAGACCCATCGGGTCTGCCAGGCCATCCAGTGGCTCAACGACTACTACGACAAGCCGCTGCGCATCGAGGACCTGGCGAAGGAGGTAAACCTCAGCGTCTCGGCCCTGCATCACCGCTTCAAGTCGGTGACCTCGATGAGCCCGCTCCAGTACCAGAAACAGCTGCGCCTGCAGGAAGCCCGTCGGCTGATGTTCAATGACGGCCTGGAGGCGGCGGTGGCGGGGTATCGGGTCGGCTATGAAAGCCCGTCGCAGTTCAGCCGCGAATACAGCCGGCTGTACGGCGCGCCCCCGTTGCGGGATATGGCGCGCCTGCGCAACGCGATTTAAGCCAGTACGGCTTCGGTCCAGCGGCGCTGGTCGATCTCGATCAGCGTCGGCCCCTGGCGACCGGCTGCCGCCATGAGTGCGGCTTTCAAGGCCTGCACTTCATGCACCGATTCAGCGGCGCAACCAAAGCCCTTGGCGATGGTGACGAAGTCCGGCGTATGGATATCCACGCCCACCGGTTCGATATCGCGGTTGACCATGTAGCGCTTGATCTCTTCGTAGCCCTGGTTGTTCCACAGCAGGACGATCAGCGGCACCCGCGCTTCCACGGCGCTGGCCAGTTCCGGCAGGGTGAACTGGATGCCACCATCCCCGATCAGGCATACCGACGGCAGACCGCTGCCCAGCCAGGCGCCCATGGCTGCCGGCAGTGCGTAGCCGAGGGTGCCGTAGCCGGTGGAGGCGTTGAACCAGCGGCGTGGGTGATCGAGGTCGAGGGTCAGGTTGCCGGTGTAGACCGGCTGGGTCGAGTCGCCCACCAGCACGGCGTCCGGCAGGGCCTGGAGGATGGTGTCGAGGAACAGGGTCTGGGCCTTGGCGGCGTCATCCCACTGGCTGGCCAGGGTTTCCCGCAGGCGGGTGGCACGGGCCG
>DQAA01000463.1 GCA_003523465.1 Pseudomonas sp. | reverse complement strand
CCAGGGCCATCGCCACCCCTCTGCTGACCGGCGCCAGCCTGCTCGCCGCGCCTTGGGCCGTGGCTGAAACCGGCCAGCGCTACGACATCGCCGCCGGCCCCTTGAGCGAGACCCTGGCCGCCTTCGCTGCTCGCGCCGGCGTCAACCTGCCTATCGATCCGGCCATGCTCGACGACCGTCGAAGCCCGGGCCTGCAAGGCAACTGGAGCACCGCACAAGGCTTTGAACAGCTGTTGCGCGGCACCTCGCTGGAGGCAGTGCCACAGGCCGGCAATACCTACATCCTGCGACCACGTCCGACATCGTCGGCCCTGCAACTGAATGCCACCCACGTCTCCGCCCTGCACGGCGTACAGCAGTCGGCCATCGGTGCGCTGACCGGCTACAAGGCCTCGCAGAGCGCGGTCGGAACCAAGACCGACGCCGCCCTTCGCGATATCCCACAGTCGATTCAGGTGGTTCCCCGCCAGGTACTGGAGGACCAGCAGGCCACCAGCATGGCCGACGCCCTGAGCAACGTCAGCAGCATCCAGCGTGGCAACACCCATGGCGGGAGCGTCGAGAGCTTTATCGTGCGCGGTTTCCAGGGCACCACCTATGCCGTCGACGGCATCCTGACCAACTCCCTGGCGGTACGCCCCGAGATCCTCACCGACCTGGTGAACGTCGAGCGCGTGGAAGTACTCAAGGGGCCGGCATCGGTACTGTATGGCCGGGGCAACCCGGGCGGGCTGATCAATATCGTCACCCGTCGGCCGACCCTCGTGCCGGAGGCCCAGGTGAAGCTGCAAGGCGGCTCCTTCGATTACCAGCGGGGCCAGGCATGGCTTAGCGGCCCCCTGTCAGAGGAACATGGCCTGGCAGGCAGCCTGGCAATGGCCTACCAGACCGAGGGAAGTTTCCGCGATCACTTCCGCGATAGTCATCGTCGCCACTTCGCCCCTTCCCTGTCCTGGAACCCCGACGAGCGCACCCGCCTGGACATGGGCCTGGAGTACACCGAGACCGATGCGCCCTACGACCGCGGCCTGCAGGTCATAGGAGACCGGGTCGATTCGCGACACAAGGTCTTTCTCGAAGAACCGTGGTCCCACAGCGACAGCGACAAGCGCGCCGCCTGGTTTCGCCTGGAACACGATCTCAACGACTGGCTGACCCTGCGCCAGATCACCCGCTGGGACCAATCCAACAAGACCATGCTGAACATCTCCCAGCGCACCTTGCAGGCCGATGGCCGAACCCTGGTGCGACGAGCCACGGACTTCGACGAAACCGCGCGCTCCCTGAGCGCCCAGTTCGAAGCCGTGGCCCGGTTCGATACGGCCGGGTTGCAGCATCAGCTCCTGGCCGGCGTGGAAACGGTGAAGGGTCATCGCTCGGTGACCATGCTGCGGGCCAGCGTGGCCTCCATCGATATCTGGAACCCGGTGTACGGCGCTCAACCTGGCCCGTTCACCTTCGGCGAGGACTCGCGTTTCAACCAGGAAAGTTATGGTGTCTACCTGCAGGATCAGATCGATCTGACAGAGCGCTGGAAATTGCTCCTCGGCGTGCGCTGGGACCAGGTCACCCAGCGCAACCGCAACTACACCGTGACCGGCAGCTACAACGATATCCATATCGATCCGTCGGATACCTCACCACGGGCCGGCGTGGTCTATCAACCCACCGATCGCCTGGCGTTGTATGCCAGCTACAGCACCTCGTTCGCACCACAGAACCGCCTGACTCGGGATGGCAGCGTGATCGACCCGGAAACCGGCGAGCAGTACGAGATCGGCGCCAAGTACGAATTGATACCGGAGCGTCTGGCGGCGACGCTTTCTGCCTTCGAGATTCGTCGCGAAAACCTCTCCACCACCGACCCGCTGGACAGCAGCTATTCGATCCAGACGGGCGAACAACGCGTGCGGGGATTGGAACTGGATGTCAGCGGCGAGTTGCAGGAGGGCTGGAACGTTATCGGAAACATCGCAGTACTGGATGCGAAATTGGTGAAGGACACACGCCTCGAGGAAGGCAACCGGCTGGAAGGGGTGCCGGTGGTGAGCGGGTCGCTGTGGTCGACCTACCAATTGCAGGAAGGCCCATTACGCGGACTGGGCGCGGGCGCGGGGGTGTTCTTCGCCGGCAAGCGCTATGGCGATCTGGCCAACAGCTACAGTGCCAGCGGCTATGCACGGGTGGACATGAGCGTCTTCTACGACATCAACGAGCAACTGCGGGTGTCGCTGAATGCGCGCAATGTGCTGGACCGGGACTACATCGAAACCATCGCCAGCTCGGGGAACTACGCAGGGGAGCCAGCATCGCTGGTGGCGTCCTTGAGCGTGGGCTTCTGACGCAGGTCCAGTGGGAGCAGATCGCTCGCTCCCACTGGACGGGTACTACGGGGCAGATCAGAAATCCACGGTGGCCGACAGCTTGAGGGTCCGCGGTTCACCCTGGGTCAGGTAGTTGTTCGCGGTGGAGGCAGAAGCCCAGTACGCCTTGTTCGCAACGTTCTCCACGTTGGCGCGCAGGGTGACGTACTTGTCGTCGGCCTTGAAGCCATAGCGCGCGCCGAGGTCGACCCGGGTCCAGGCGGGGATGCTCAGGGTGTTGGCGGCGTTGACGTACTCGCCTCCGGTACGCAGCACCCGCCCGCTGATCGCAGCGCCTTCGATTCCCGGCACATCCCATTCGCCACCCAGGTTGAACTGGAAACGCGGCACGCCGGCGGCACGGTTGCCGTCGGTAGCGCCGTTGGCGGTCTTCTTCTGCTCGGTGTCCATCCAGGTTGCACCGGCCAGCACGCGCAGGCCGTCGATCGGTTCGCCGAAGACGTTCAGCTCGACGCCCTTGTTGATTTGCTCGCCGTCGACATTGAAGGTGCCAAGGGCCACGCCCGGGGTGTAGCTGGTGGAGTTGTTCGGCTGCTCGATNNTCGATACGGTAGACGCCGAGGGTTGCACCGTAGTTGTCCCAGTCCAGCTTGACCCCGGCCTCGGTCTGCTTGCTGCGCTTGGGCGCGAAGACTTCGCCGGGATTGGTGACGCCGGTCAGCGGCGCGGTCGGGCCCTGGGCCAGGCCTTCGATGCGGTTGGCATAGAAGGACACGTGCTCCCACGGCTTGATGACCACACCATAGACCGGCGTGGTGATGGACTCCTGGTAGTTGGCATTGCGCGCGCCGGTGGCGGTGTTCCAGGCGTCGACTTCGATAGTCTGGCGGCGCACACCGAGGGTCAGCAGCAGGCGATCATCGATAAAACCGAGGGTGTCGGACACTGCGACGCTTTTGACACGGTTCTTGCCGACGATCCGCGGGTCATGGATATCGCTACCAAAATAGGTGTTGGTCGGACGCGGTACCGGGATCGGGTCGTACAGGTTGCCCACCGGACGGTTGGCTACCAGGATCGCCTCGTAGGCCGAGCGCTGCTCACCCCACATGCCGGACAGGCCCAGGTTCATCTGATGGGTCACAGGGCCTGTGCTGAAGCGACCATTGAGGCCGGCGACGGCACTCTTGTTGTCTTCGTCATGGGGTGGATAGAGAAAGCCCGTACGGCCGCTGCCGTTGTTGCCTACGTACAGCGAGGAGTACACGCCGTTTTCCCGGGTGTGCTTGGCGCCGATACCGGCGTAGGCGGTCCAGCTGTCGTTGAGGTCGTACTCGCCGTTGAGCATGCCGTAGGTGTCTTCCAGATCGGACCAGGTCCAGTCCTGGGCGTAGTTGTCCTTGGCCGATGGCGCGTGGGGAACCTTGGTGCCATTGGGGTAGATTACCGAGCGACCGTTTTCGATGCTCTGTTTCTGGTAGCCGAAATCGGTGGACAGGCGCAGGCGCTCACCCCGGTAGTCGAGGCCTACGGCAATCAGCGAAGTGCGCTTGTTCTCATCGTCGATGGCAGTATCACCGCCGCGTTGGGCCAGGTTGATCCGCGCGCCAAAGCGGTTGTCTTCGCCGAAACGCTGCCCGAGGTCGAGATGACCACCGACCTGGGTGTCGCTGGTGTAGTCCAGGGTCACGCTGCGGGTCGGGGTGTCCTCGGCGCGCTTGGGCACCAGGTTGACGCTGCCGCCAATGCCGCTGCCCTGAGGGGCGACGCCGTTGAGGAAGGCGTTGGGGCCTTTGAAAAGCTCGACGCGCTCGACGGCCTCGGTGTTGATGATCTGCCGCGGCAATACGCCATACAGGCCGTTGAATGAAATGTCGTCGCTCTGCAACGGCAGGCCGCGAATGGTGAAGACCTGGGAGAAGTTGCCGAAGCCTGCCGATTGGCGAACCGAGGCATCGTTGAGCAGGACATCGCCGATGGTGCGGGCCTGTTGGTCGGCGATGGTCTTGGCGGTGTAGCTGACGACGCTGAATGGCACGTCGTTGATCGATCGGTTGCCCAGCACACCGAGGCGTGCGGTGCGGGCTACCTGGCCACCGGCGTAGGTATCGTCGGCGTAGCTGGCGGAGGCGTTGATGGTGGTGGCACCCAGCTCCAGCGCATCGCCGCTGGCGACGGGGGCCAAGGTGTAACCGTTGCCGCCGGCACTCTGCAGGCTGTAGCCGCTGCCCGCCAGCAGTTGTGCGAATCCTCCTTCCACCGTGTAGCTGCCTTGCAGGCCAGGACTCTGGCGGTCGTTGAGCATCCTGGCGTCGAAGGACAGCGGCACGCCGGACATGGCAGCGAACTGGGCAAGCACATCGCCCAAGGCACCGGGCGCGATGCTGTAGCTGGGGGTGACGCTGTTGTGTACGGCATCCGCGGCCAGGACGCTGTGAGCCGGCAGCAATGTCGCCAGGGCGACGGCCAGGCTGAGGGCCTGCATGGCTACGCGTGGAGGGCTGATTCGGGAAGCGGATTGCAACGGCCTGGACGTCATTCGTGGCTCCTGTCGGCACGAGGAAAAATGAGGATTCACTTCCTCACCGAAGGAGTCGGAAAAAGGTATCAAGGAACATCGTGATTTTTCAGCGGGGCTCTATTGCGACCCAGTAGCGGGTCAGGCTGCTGACGCGGATCGGCAGGGTGTCCTGGAGCAGACGCAGGCTGGCGTCGGTATCTTTCAGCGGGAACGCGCCGGAGACAGCCAGGCCGGCGATATCGTCGTGGCAGCGCAGGACGCCCGGGCGATAACGGCCGAGTTCGCTGAGGAGATCGTCGAGGCGCATGTTCCGGGCCAGGAGCATGCCGTGCTCCCAGGTCAGGGCGGCAGCATCGAGGGGCTGGGCCTGGGCTGTGATATCGCGGCTGAAAACGCTTTGCTCGCCGGCGCGGAGGATCAGCCCCTGGCTGGAACGGGCGGGAAGCATTTCCACTGCGCCTTCCGTGACGGCGACATGGCTGTGCTGTTCGTCGATCCGCACGCTGAAGCGAGTGCCAAGGGCGCGGGCAGTGCCGTGGCGGGTTTCGACGATGAAGGTGCGAGCCGGATCCTTGGCAGTGCTGATCAGCACTTCGCCTTCGAGCAATTTGATTCGCCGCTCCTGTGCAGTGAAGACGATGTTCAGGGCAGTGCCGGTGTTGAGCAGCAGTTGCGTGCCGTCGGGCAAGGTGAGGTTCTTCTGTTCACCGATGGCGGTGCGCTGGTCGGCGCTCCACTGCTGCCATGGCAGTTCGCGGTAGGCCGTCCATAGCACTGGGCCAGCAAGGAGGAACAACCCAAGACGGTGCAGAGCCTGACGGCGGCCGACTCGCTTGCTGGCATTCAGGCGCTGGAACGTGTCGCTGGCGAGGTTGCCAGGGACGGCGCGCAGATCGCCTAGCAGAGCTTCGGCCCGTTGCCAGGCCTGGGCATGCTGGGGGCTGCGGTTGCGCCAAAGCTGGATGGCACGGTGGTCGGCCTCGGTGGCTGCGCCGGATTGCAACTGCACCAGCCAGTCAGCTGCTTCGCCGAGGATCAGTGGGTCTATCGACGAGTTCATCAGGCCACGCTCAGGCAGGCGAGGAAGGCGTCACGCATGTCACGTTTGACGGTGATCAGCGAAACCCCAAGCTGTTCGGCGATCTGCGGGTAGGTCAAGCCGTCGATCTGGGAGAGCAGGAAGGTCTGGCGGGTGCGGCTGGGCATCTCTCGCAGCATGGTGTCGATGCGGTGCAGCGCTTCCAGGATCAGCCAACGGGTTTCCGGGGAAGGAACCTCCGCCTCTGGCAGATGGGCGATGCTTTCCAGATAAGCACGTTCGACATCCTGGCGACGCCAGCGGTCGATCACCAGACCTTTGGCAATATGAGTCAGTAATGCACGGGGTTCGCTGCCAAAGCTGCGGGCCGGCTTGGCGAGCAGGCGGATGAAGGTGTCGTGGGCGAGATCCGCCGCATCGCTGGCATTACCGAGCTTGCGGTTGAGCCATCCATTCAGCCAACCATGATGCTCGCAATAGAGGGTTTCGATATGCAGGAGGGAGGCGCGATCAGTCAACGACATAGAGACCACTGGGCGCCGGCTGGTGACGGCAGAAATGTAAGTAAGAATTGCTATCAATTCTATCCGTGCGGTGTTGATGATGGCAATTGCAACAAGACAAGTACAGACCGACGGGACGCGGTATCTCATCGCCCAGCTGTGCGAAAATGCGCGGCTTTTTGTTTTGCAAATTGGAGATGTACTGTTTTGGTAATGCATTACTCAACGAACGGCGACAGCGTCGCCTGTGGTCGCGCCGGCAACAATCTGAGCATCAGCGCGGTAGAAGCCGAAGTGGATTGCAAGTCGTGCCAGCGATCGCTGGTCAAGGTGGGGGCCGCGCCGGTGAAGAAAGCACCGTCTCTGGCCGAACTGCGTAAGCAGCGCCAGGTGAGTCAGGCAAAAGCGCAAGCTGCCGTCTTCTGCTTCAAGGCAAGCTGGCGAGAGCGCTTGGTCGCCCGTCCTCATCGCTGCCGCTTGCCGCGAGGCGTTGCGCCTCAGATTTTCGTGTAGGCCCATTCGCGGGGCCATTCGGCTCCGCATTCTCTGGATTTTCTTACGCGAAACTTGCGCGGAAAAGACAAAACCCCTACCTGC
>DQAA01000263.1:8315-8565 GCA_003523465.1 Pseudomonas sp. | reverse complement strand
CATCGCCGATGGTAGTGTGGAGCTTCTCCATGTGAGAGTAGGTCATCGTCAAGATTAAATTCCGAAACCCCTATCTGCGAAAGCAGGTAGGGGTTTTGTCTTTTAGTAGAAGCATCAAGATTTTCGCTGAGCTGTCGCCTGACGACGGATCGGCACACAGAATTTCTTGACGAACATAGAGCGTTGGAACCACCTGATCCCATCCCGAACTCAGCAGTGAAACGACGCATCGCCGATGGTAGTGTGGAGC
>DQAA01000263.1:0-8293 GCA_003523465.1 Pseudomonas sp. | reverse complement strand
GCAGGTAGGGGTTTTGTCTTTTCTAGCTCAGTAGATTGCGCACATTGTTCATTGCCTCATCGGCAAACTGCTGCAGGAAAGCCTGAAACGCCGGCAACGCGTCGGCGCCTCCTTCCCACGGTTCGCCCTGAATGGTCCAGATCGCCCGACTGCGGCCCTCTCCCAGATCCTCCACCTCCATGGCAGCCCAAAGATTGTCGATATTCAGACTGGTGTGAATCAGGCTCCAGGTCATGTTCATCGCCTGGTCATCCCGCGAGTTCAGTTGCTCGATAACGAAGTTGCTGTCCTTGAAGAACTTCTTGCGGATCGAGCGCACGCCGCTGCCCGTCATCTCGATATGGCTCAGCGCTGGAATGAAAACCGCAAAGCCTGCGAAGTTGCCGACGACATTCCACACGCTGCGCGCCGGCGCGTCGATATCGACCTGGGATACGACCTGGCAACCCTGTGGGTTGCGAATCAACGTATCGGGTTTCAGTACTTGCATGATGTTGCCCCTCTGGTTGGTGAATCAGATGAACTGGATGTCCTGCAAATAGCGGCAGCCCAGCGCCAGCAGCGCCCGGCTTTTCTGCGGATAACGCTCGCCCATGTCCCGCACGCCGTCGCGGGCGTTGGCGTGATCGATCAACGAGATGTCGCCGATGTCTTCCTCGAAGCCTTCGAGGTAGAAACCAAGCACGTCGAACAGCGCGTTATCACGATCAACCTGCCGCAACGCGCGCTGCCATTGCTCAACGCTGACCACCTCGAACGCCCTGCCGCATTCGTGAAAGGACTCCACATACCGCTCCCACCGCAGCGGTTCGGGGTTGTGCAGGTTGAACACTGCCCGGGCAGTGCAATAGCGACTGGCATGAAAGGCGATAAAGCGCGCCAGGAAGTCCACCGGCATCAGATCGAACTCAAGATTCAGCGCCGGAACCTGGCCAAGCTGCAGCGAGCCCTTGAGCATCAGCATCAGACGGTTCCGATGAGGCTGAGAGACGCCGCTGTGGCTGTTGAAGGTTATGTTCCCCGGCCGGAACAGATTGACCCACACCCCTTGTTCCCGGGCCCGCTCAAGAATGCGCTCGCCGACCCATTTGCTCAGGTTGTAGCCATTGCGGATATACAGCGGTGGTGTCGTCGCAGGCGGCGCTTCCAGTACCCGCCCGTGCTCGTCCCTGGCACTGCACGCGGATAGCGTCGAGACAAAGTTGAAGATCTTCTTGCTGCGCCCCTCGCACAGGCGCAGGCACTCGAACAGCGGCTCGATGTTGTCCCCCGCCAGCGCCGGATAATCCAGCACATGGTTCACCTGCGCCGCGTTGTGGATAAGTGCCCCGTAGCGTCGATCGAGATCCTCGTAGTCGCTCTCGCTCAGCCCCAACCGTGGCTGCCGAAGATCAGCCTCCAGCACCCGGATACGCCGCCAATCCAGGCCCTCGATACGGTTATCCGCCACTGCCCGGGCAAAACGCTCCGTGGCGCCGACACCGTCCCCGCGCCGCACCAGGCACGCCACTTCGGTCGCCCCCCATCCCAGCAGCGCCTCGACGATATGCACCCCGAGAAAGCTGTTCGCCCCGGTAACGATCACCTTGTGCACGTCCCCCAACCGCTCCAGCGGCAGCGCTCGTAGCTCCAGCGGTCGATCGGCGTCCGCCAGGGCTTGTGCATGCACGACGCCATTTCCGCTGACCTGTCCGTCCAGCAACGCAGCCAGGCGCTGCAGGGTCGGCGCTTCGATAAAACGGTTGATGGGGATCCCCCGCCCGAACTGCTCGCGAATCGCCAGCAACAGGCGAGACAGCAGGATCGAGTGCCCACCCAGATTGAAGAAGCTGTCATCGGTGGAAATCTCCTCCACCGGCAGCTCCAGTAGATCACTCCACAGCCCTTGCAGTCGCTCTTCCAGCTCATTCGCCGGGGACAATCGTTGTTCAGTGCTGGCGACGGTCATCGGCAGATCCAGCAACGCCCGACGGTCGACCTTTCCGTTGGCCGTGTAGGGCATCTGCTCCAGCACCTGATAGAACGATGGCTGCATGTAGTCAGGCAGAAGCCGCCCGGCATGTTCCCGCAGTTGGCCAACTGCCTCGGCATCAAGAGGTGAAGCAAGAAAGGCCAGTACCCGGCGTTGCCCATCGACCACCACGGCAACCTGAGCGAACAGCCGACTCTCCCGCAGGCAATGCTCTATCTCCTCCGGCTCGACCCGAAACCCGCGAATCTTCACCTGGTTATCCCGCCGCCCGCAGATCTCGATGCCATCCGCGGTCCACCGCGCGAGATCGCCGGTGCGATACAGCCGTACAGGTTCTCCATCGGGCAACACCAACGAAACAAAGCGCTCCCCGCTCAACGTCGGATTATTCAGATAACCCAGTCCGACCCCCGACCCACCGATATACAGCTCACCGACATCGCCACCCGACACCGGCTGCAACGCCTCATCGAGCAGGTACACCTGCGCATTGCTGATCGGCCGCCCCAGGTTTCGCACGTTGTCAGCGCTGCCAAACACTCGCGTGGTGGCCAGTACCGTGGTCTCGGTCGGGCCGTAGATATTGTGGAATCGACACAGTCCGGCCAGCCGCTCGACTACCTCTGGCTCACAGACATCACCACCCGTAACCAGATGCTCCAGGCTGCTGCCCTCAAGCCTCAGCAGGCTCAGCAGGGCAGGCGGCAAGAACGCGTGGCTCACTTCCTGGCGCGACATCAGATCCACCAATCGTGCAGGATCGCGCCGCTGTGACTCGTCCGGCACCACCAGTTCCGCGCCACAGGCCAGCGTCGGCAGAATGTCGAGCAGCGAGGCGTCGAAGTTGATGGTGGAGAACTGCAGCACGTGGCTACGGCTGGTCAGCCCCACATGCTCGCCATACCAGGTCTGGAAGTGACTGACATTACGCTGGCTCAGCAGCACGCCCTTGGGCTGGCCGGTAGTGCCAGAGGTATAGATCGCGACACAGGGCGCATCCATTGCGCAGCGCTTTCGCATCAATCCGGCACCGCCCACTGGCGTGGGCAGACGCTTCAGATTCAGCTCAGGAATCTTCTGGCCCAATCCCGGGACCTGTCCCTCATGAATCAGTACCGCAGCCCCGGCGTTCCCCAGGATGAATCGCAGGCGCTCTACGGGCGTGGCCGGGTCCATAGGCAGGTAGATTGCCCCGCACCCCAGTACCGCCAGCAGACTGGCGTACAACGCCAGTGACTTGGGCAGGCACACCGCGACCACCGGCTTGTCGCCGTTCAGCAACGGCAGCAGTTGTGCCTGTATCGCCAACGCCTGGCCGCGCAACTGTGCGTAACTGACCCGTTGCCCATCGAAATTCAGGGCTGGCAACCGTGCGTGCTCCAGCAGGCTGCGTTCGAGCCGCTCGATCACCGGCGTTTCGCTCGCCTGCAGCAACCGCGCATCGGCGCTCCCATTGAAGACGTGCACCCAGGCCAGCTTTTCCAACCACGGCAGGGGATGCTCATACGCCTGGACGGGAGTCCCGATCACCGAGGCCTCGCGAAAATACGCAGGATTGCGCGAGAGTCGACTGACATGCAGCGCCACCCGTTCCTGCAATGCGCCCAGAGTATTCAGGCGCAGGTCCTGGCCATTTCCGGAAGGCTCTTGCGCCACGGCCTGACGATCGATCAACCGCTGCGCCTTAGCCTCACCCGCCCAGTACAGCAGCTCCAGCCCAGGTAATTGGCCAGTGGCGAGTACAGTGCTGCCGACCCGCAAACCCAGCACTGCACAGCCGTCGAACCCCTGTAGCTCAAGGCTTCCATCCTCGATCAGGAGATCAGGGCACAACAAGCGAACTTCCTGGCTCGCCGCCAAATGCGCGTCATGCCCTTGCTCCACCAGATCCGAACACAGTTGGAGCAAGGCGGGGCTCGATCCCGCCACAACAATCCTGAGGCGTCTCATGACTCTCTCCTCGGCGATGGCAGATACCCCGCCAATGCTTCCTGCACACACGGCGAATCGAGCAGTGAGCTGTTTCTGAAAAAACGCAGGATGTTTCCCAGAAGCGGGTGCTGCTGCCCGATCGGCCATTCCAGTCCTGCCACTTCCTCACGCAGCGCTGCGGCCACCGGCGCCGTGACATCCAGTGCCGCGATCAGTTGCAGATCGAACGCCTGCTGAGTGTCGTTGGTCAGGTAATGGCGGATGAACACCGGCAACACTTCGGCAATCGCCTCGCGGTCTGCCTCTGGTGCCTGACCCCAGTAAATCCGCGTCAACCGTGCCCAGAAGCCGGAGTGCCGGCCCTCGTCAAGCAGGTGATCGGCCATCAAGCCCTTGATCGACGGCTTGACGCTGTCGTCCCGGGCGAAGGCGGCGACATCGTTGGTCAGGGTGTTTTCGGCGATCCCCACGCAGATCAGCTCCAGCGCATCGCGCAGATGCTCCGGCACTCGCGCTAGAGCTGCGGGAATAGCCCTGCTCAACTCGATCTCAGTCGGCAGGGCCACCGGCTCGATGCCAGTCAGGGCGATCGTCTGCTGCATGAAGTCCATCGCCACCAGGGCGTGATAGTCCTCATCCACCACCACCGTCATTGCGTCGTAGCGGCAGGCGAAGGGAAAGCGCACGGCGAAGCGGTCCTTGGCGATGGCGCGGGCCGTGCGGTCGACGATTTCGGTCTCGAAGATCACCACGTCATTGATGAACTTGTAGAGCCCCTGGACCAACGCGAAGTCGCGCCATTGCGGGCACTCGCGCTGAAAGGTGGCAGTGAGCACCAGGGGCATCCTGCTCAGCGGATAGATCAGGCGCTCGTCGTCCTCCACCAGGCGTCGCGGGCGGGTGCGAATGGTTGCCCGTTCCTCCCAGGTGTCGGCGAACGATTGATAGTCGAGAGCCTTCATACGCTGGCCTCGGCAATTTCCTGGTGCATGGACAGACGCAGCCGGTCCCAGAACGCGAGGCGGCTTTCCACCGCCGCGATAGCGGCCTCGTACACCTCCCGTTCACGTTGCGGGTCGTCGTTGACCAGTCGCGCCAGCAGTTGCCCGGCTGCCGGCCCGTGGTCCTCCGAATCCACTTCGATATGCCGTTGCAGGTAATAGCGAAAGGTCGGGGCCTGGCTGCCGGTGATGCCCCAGTCGTCGAGAATGCGCTGGAACATCCCGGGGATCACACTCTCGCGACCATGCAGAAACGCCGCCGCCACCGCATGGGCAGGCGCGTTCATGGCCACATCCAGGGTCTGTTCGACGAAGTACCGCGCCGCCTCGCTGGCTCCGGCCGCCTGCAACGCGGCGCGAGGGTGCAGGTTTTCGCGTTGCAGGGTGATGAAGCGCTCAATGCTTTCCGTCCGTGCTCCCACCTCGCGCATGGCATCGAGGTAAAGCTCGAAATGGCTGTAGTGACCGTGATCGAGACGGTCATCCGATTCCTCGCCCAGCACGATCTCGTTGATCAGCCGCGCCGCCTTCGCATCCTGTGGAGGCAGCCAGGGCACCTGGATACAGGTCAACTCCTGTTGCAAACGCTTGGTCAGCGACATGAAGTCCCACACCGCATAGACATGGGTTTCCATAAAGCGGCGCAATACCGGCAGCGAGTCTATTTCAGCGAAGATCGGATGATTGGCAAGTTTGCTTTTCTGCTCATGCAATAGTTGTTCGAGACAGTTCATTGCAAGTTCCTTGAGTGATCTGGCAGCAACCGAAGTTGGCCGAGGGTTATGGCTCCGGACGAACGAATGCCCTGGCTGAAATAACCAGCGAACGCGGGGTAGAGAGGTTAAACGCCGGGTTTGATGACCGGCGTACTGAAGCTAAGGCAACGTGAAAGTTTTTCGCAAGTTGATAAGTCGAATATTTTGTTTACGTTGAATCAACAAGATGACAGGGCGCGATAAAACAATTGAAAGTTGTTTTATTGATATGAAAGTGTCCGCCTCGGTTATGTATAACCAAAGTAACGAGATGATGAGTGAATGCCTCACTCCGGACACGTTGTGCTGCCGGAAGTTGTCTGGATGACTGGTGGGGGCGGTTGATCGCAATAGGCCCTTGCCCGGGGCGCGCTCCTTCTGCTGATGAATGTCCAGCAAGCGTCCGGGCCGTACCGCTGCCGATCAACCGGTCACTCGCTGGAATAAGAGTGTGCAGAAAAGCCCATGACTGTCATGGCCCGACCAAGGGGATTGTGGGACGCGGGGTGCGGGGAGGGTGGGGCCATACCAGTACGGCAGGCCCGAAAAGCCTTACAGGGCGTTCTTGCCCAGGTAGTTGCGGATGGTCCTCATCGCGTTGTTGAGGTGGCGGTGCAGCACCGTCACGGCCTCGTCGATGGCCTTTTCGCTCGCCGCATCGACCAGCGCGGTGTGGTCATCCTGGGTCAGCTTGCCCAGGCCCATGGAGGACAGGTGAAAACGCAGGAAGCGTTCCTCCTGCAGCAGCTCGTTATCGATCAGGCGCAGCAGCTTCTGGTTGTGGGCCTTGCAGTAAAGGCTCATGTGGAACAGCCGGTTCAGGCGGCCGATCTCGGCGTGGCGGGTTTCGTTCTCCAGCAGCTCGATGTAGCCCCGCGCCTGGGCGATATCCTCGGCGTCCAGCAGCGGAATGGACTGTCGCAGGGCTTCGGTTTCCAGCATGACCCGCAGCTCATAGGTATCGACCGCGTCCTCGCCGATCAGGGGGGCGACCACTGCCCCCTTGTGCGCCACCACCGCCAGCAGCGACTGCGCTTCCAATTGGCGCAAGGCCTCGCGAACCGGCATGCGACTCACCCCGAACAGCGTCGCCAGCTCCTGTTGGCGGATAGCCATGCCCGGCGCCAGGCGACCGTCGAGGATGGCGCTGCGCAAGCGCTCTTCGATCACGCTGCGGGCCAGGTGAGCGGGCACCTGTTCGTCGCCCAGAATACTGCTCAGGAGTTTGGTTTTTCCGGCCACGCTGGTGTTGTCCTGGATTCGGAGCGAGATTGGATCCAATCAAGCTAGTGAGGGAGTCTGACCTTGTCAAACCGCTCGGGCCGTGCGCCAGGCGAAGCGATGCGTCCGACGGGAAAGCGGGCCTGCGGCTGAATCGGCGCTAATCCTGAATGAACTTTAGTGGGAAAGAAAGTGTCCTGCCGGAGAGAGCGTCAACCAATTGTCGGACGCTTGATCAGGTGCTGGCACAGTGACTGTTTCGTGCCATTGTCTTTTCTCCGGTCTGGCGGCACCATCGGCGTTTCAAGGGATTTCTCGGACAGTTTGCCTTGGCGATACGTTGGGCCATTTATCTGACCATGCGCCGGGTGGGGCTGGCCGTGCTGCTTGCCCTGGCATTGCTGGGCGGATTGCGCGCGGACTGGGATTTCTCCCAGATCAGCCGCAAGGCAGCGGCCCTCTACGGCCCGCTCGGTGCCGGCCAGCAGCGTATCGACGCCTGGCAGCAGTTGCTGTCCACGCAAAAGCAGCTCGGCGACGCGGAGCGATTGCAGGTGGTCAACCAGTTCTTCAACCGCCAGTTGCGCTACGAAGAGGATATCGACCTGTGGCACGAGGTCGATTACTGGGCCACCCCCATCCAGTCGCTGATCAAGGGCGCGGGGGACTGCGAGGACTACGCTATCGCCAAGTACTTCAGCCTGCGCCGCCTCGGCATCCCCGCCGAAAAACTGCGCATCACCTACGTCAAGGCCCTGCGCCAGAACCGCGCGCACATGGTCCTGACCTACTATTCCAGTCCTGACGCCATGCCTCTGGTCCTCGACAGCCTCATGGACGCGATCAAGCCGGCCAGCCAGCGCACCGACCTGCTCCCGGTCTATGCCTTCAACGGCGAGGGCCTGTGGCTGACCGGCGCCTCGGGCAACAAGAAAGTCGGCGATACCAAGCGCCTGTCGCGCTGGCAGGATCTGTTGAAAAAAATGCAGGCGGAAGGATTCCCTGCCGAGCCGGTCTACTGAGGAGCTCCGATGTCACTGTTCAAACAATTGTTGCTCGCCATCTGCCTGTTCCTGGTCGTCGCGTTCAGCGGCAGTTTCATGGTCAGCCTTGAAAGCTCGCGCACCCAGTACGTCAACCAGCTGCGCTCCCACGCCCAGGACGCCGCCACGGCGCTGGCGCTGTCGCTGACGCCGAACCTCGATGATCCGGCGATGGTCGAGCTGCTGATCAGTTCGATCTTCGACAGTGGTTACTACGCCAGCATTCGCGTGGTCGACCTCGGCTCCAACGCCGTGCTGGTGGAGCGCCACGCCGACCCTGATCCCGGCGGCGTGCCGCAGTGGTTCATCAAGCTGATCGGGCTGGAAGCGGCGGGCGGCGATGCCATCGTCATGCGCGGCTGGCAGCAG
>DQAA01000250.1 GCA_003523465.1 Pseudomonas sp. | reverse complement strand
GCATGCGCCTGACCTGGATCCTGCTGGGCTGCCTGCCGGCGCTGTCGATCGCCATGTCGCGGGTCTATCTTGGCGCGCACTGGCCGACCGACATCCTCGCCGGCGGCCTGTTGGCGTGCTGTGTCTGTGCGGTGAGCCTGACCCTGGTCCAGTACCGCGAGCCGCTGAATGCCATGAGCCTGCGGGTATGGTGGCTGATCGTGCCGGCCTGCGTCGGCGTGCTGGCGTTCTTCGCCCTGCACGCCTTGCCCCATGCGCTGCTGCGCTACTCGTACTGAAGGTCAGGCGAAGAGTTCGCCCTGGATGCGGTCGAGCAGCGACTGGATCGCCACCAGGCGCTGGGTGGGAGAGTCGATGGCCAGCAGCTTGAGCTTGTCCTGGTCGTCGAACGGCAGCAGATAGGCCAGCTGATTGGCCAGGGCCTGCTTGCCGCCTACCTGGCTGGCCATGTCCAGGCCCGAGACCATCGGGTGCTCGGCCAGGGCCAGGAGCAACGCCAGCAGGTCATCGTCGTCCTCGTCGAGGGGCTGGTCGACCTGCTCGTCGAGCCAGCGCACGTCGGCGACCAGCAGGTTGTCCTTGCGCACTTCGAAGTCATCGACCATGAAGCGCCGCTCGCCTTTCACGCGAATCCCCAGNNCCCAGCAAGCCGTTGTCCTGCTGCTGGAAATCCTCGATCAGGGCCTGGCAGCCGATCCCGGCGAAGGACTCCGGCGCCCGGCCGACCTGCTCGCCCTCCAGGATGCACACCACGCCAAAGCCGCCGCCCTGCTTCATGCAGCGACCGATCATGTCCAGATAACGCGCCTCGAAGATCTGCAAATCCAGATTACAGCCGGGAAACAACACGGTATTCAGGGTGAACAGGGGCAAACTCATTGCAGCTCCTCTAGGCAACCAGGCTGACCGCCAGCGGCAGGAACACCGCGGTGGCCACGCCCATCAGGCTCATGGCCAGGGCTGCGAAAGCCCCGCACTCTTCACTTTCCTGCAAGGCCACCGATGTCCCTACCGCGTGGGCGGTCAGGCCCAGGGCCATGCCTCGCGCCTCGGGGCTGCGTACACCGAGCAGGTTCAGCAGCGCCGGGCCGAAGATCGCCCCGATCACCCCGGTGATCAACACGAACACCGCCGCCAGGGCCGCTACACCGCCGATCTGCTCGGCCACCAGCATGGCGATCGGCGAAGTCACCGACTTCGGCGCCAGGGTCATCAGGATCATGTGCTCGGCACCGAACCACCAGCCCAGCAGCAGGCAGATGCCGGTGGCGAACACGCCTCCGACTACCAGCGTAGTAAAAGTCGGCCAGAACAGTTGGCGGATGCGCCGCAGGTTGAGATAGAGCGGGACGGCCAGGGCCACGGTGGCCGGGCCGAGGAGGATGTTCATGATCTCCGTGCTCTTGCGGTATTCGGCGTAGGTCAGGCCGCAGCTCAGCAGCACGCCGACCACCACCAGCATGGAAACCAGCACGGGCTGGAGGAAGATCCAGCGGGTCTTTTCATAGGCGGCGATCACGATCTGGTACGCCGCCAGGGTCACGCCAATGCCGAACAGCGGATGATGGATCACCGCCTGGGTGGCGCCATGCCAATCGAGCATCATGGTCGCTCCCCGGAGTGCTTGCTGCGGTTGATCATCTTCTGCATCAGCACGCCACAGGAGGCCATGGCCAGGATCAGCGAGAGCACCAGCGCCCCGGCGATGGCCCAGAAATCGGCGACGATGTCGGCGGCATAGACCATCACCCCCACCGCCGGCGGCACCAGCAACAGCGGCAGGTAGCGCAGCAGGCTGGAAGAGGCCTCGCTCAGCGGCGCACCGACTTCGCCGCGCAACATCAGGAATATCAGCAACAGCACCAGGCCGATGATCGGCCCGGGCAGGATGGGCACCAACAGGTGATTGATCGCCGTTCCGAGCAACTGGAACAGCACGAGCCACGTCAAACCGCGCAACAACATCGCATATCTCCCTCGAACCTGGCGGCCATTATAAGCACGCTATCGACCTGCCTATAGTTCGACATTCGCCCGGGTCATGGGCACTTGACCGAGCCATCAGCGCGTGCTGATCTTAGGCGCTCGTATCTTCATTGGTCAGAAAGAATTCAAAGACAATCAGGAGAGTCGCGATGCCCTATGTACCCGTTGCAGAGCTGTCGCAGTACGTTGGAAAGGAACTTGGACGTTCCGAATGGCTGAAGATCGATCAAGAGCGCATCAACCTGTTCGCCGAGGCCACCGGTGACTTCCAGTTCATTCATGTGGACCCGGCGAAGGCGGCGAAAACGCCATTTGGCAGCACGATCGCCCACGGTTTCCTCACGTTGTCGCTGATTCCCAAGCTGATGGAGGACATCCTCGTCCTGCCGGAAGGCTTGAAGATGGTGGTGAACTACGGCCTGGACAGCGTGCGCTTCATCCAGCCGGTAAAAGTGGATTCGCGGGTGCGCCTGGCGGTCAGCCTGACCGAAGTCACCGAGAAGAAGCCCGGCCAGTGGCTGCTCAAGGCCACCGCCACCCTGGAGATCGAGGGCGAAGAAAAACCCGCCTACATCGCAGAACCCCTCTCTCTCGCATTCGTCTGACACGCTCGACCGAAACGGCCTACGGGCCGTTTCACCCTATCCCGGGTTCTGCGGCATACTCGGAGCCTCAACCGCCCGGACCCCGCCATGCGCCCACTCGTTCCATTTGCCCTGATTCTCCTGCTCGCCGCCTGTGGCGACGGTGAATCGCTGTCGCCGCCCGATGCCCGCCTGCCCGATGGTGGCCGCTACCGGGGCGAGGTGGTCGATGGCCTGCTGCAGGGCGAAGGACGCATCGACTACCCCAACGGCAGCTGGTACGCCGGTCATTTCAGCAATGGCCAGTGGGACGGCCAGGGCGAGTGGCACGGCAGCAACGGCGAGATCTATATCGGCCAGTTCCAGCAGGGCCTGTTCCATGGCCTGGGCAAACTGACCACTGCCAACAGCAGCTACAACGGCAGCTTCAAGCTGGGCCGCCGCGATGGCGAAGGTACCCTGCGCGACGGCGCCCAGCATTACAGCGGCCAGTTCAAGGACGACCAGTACAACGGCGCCGGCAAGCTGGTGCTCGGCGATGGCAGCCAGTACCAGGGCCAGTTCGCCAAGGGCAAGCCCAATGGCGAAGGGGTACGCAGCGATACCAGCGGCAATCAGTTCAGCGGGCATTTCGTCGACGGTGAACTGAACGGCACCGGCACCTTCAACAGCGCGGAGGGCGACCAGTACATCGGCGAATTCAAGGCCAACCGTCTCGAAGGGCGCGGCCGTTACGAGAACGTCGACGGCGATGTGTGGATCGGTGAATTCAAGGACGGCTCGCTGACCGGGCCCGGCGAACTGCTGGCCATCGATGGTAGCCACTACAAGGGTGGATTCCGCGACTGGCGCTTCGCCGGCAAGGGTCGCCTGCAGCTGGCGGATGGCAGCGTCTATACCGGCGGTTTCGAGAATGATGCCTATCAGGGCAGCGGGCGCCTGGTCCTGCCGGACGGCACGGTCGAGGACGGGCGCTGGATCAACGGCCTGCGGGTGCGTGACGAAAAGGGCCGCTTGCTGGCCGACCCGCTGGAGCAAGCGTTGCTGAACCAGGGTAGTCTTCTCGAAGAGCAACTGGCCGCGATCCCCGCGTCCACTGCCGCCATCGAGTTGTACAGCCTGGCCTTGGCCGGCGACGGCAACCAGAGCGTGTTCCTGCGTGAGGCCGACTATGTCAGCGACATGCTCAAGACCCGTTTCGGCGCCATCGGCCAGATCACCCTGGTCAACCATCGCGACCACCTGGCCGACCGCGCCATGGCCACCCGCGAGAACCTCACCCGCTCCGCCCGCCGCCTGGCCGAACGCAGCGGCCCGGAAGACCTGGTGTTCATCTACCTCACCACCCACGGCAGCCACGAGCACGAACTGGTGCTGGACCAGCCGCGCCTGCAACTGGCCGACCTGCCCGCCGACGAACTGGCCGCCGCCCTCGCCCCGCTCAAGGAGCGCGACAAGATCGTCGTCATCTCTGCCTGCTATTCCGGTGGCTATATCGAACCGCTCAAGGACGACCGGACCCTGATCATGACCGCCTCGCGGGCTGACCGGGTCTCGTTCGGCTGCTCCGAAGAGGCGGACTTCACCTATTTCGGCGATGCCCTGTTCGCCCAGGCACTGAACCAGACGGACGATCTGCAACAAGCCTTCGAACTTGCCAGGGCGCATGTGGCCCAACGGGAACAAGCCGAGGACTTCGAGGCGTCGGAACCGCAGATCTGGGCACCGAAAGGCGTGCTGGCACACTGGCAAAAACTGCGCCAGCAACAAGCCCGGAAGGCATTGCAAAGTACCGCTGCGGTTGAGGAAAAAAGCCCAGCCAGCCACTAAGCTGAGCGTATCAAGGGAGAGACACTATGTACTTGACGCCGCAGCACATCCTGCTTGCCGGAGCCACCGGCCTTACCGGTGAACACCTGCTCGATCGCCTGCTCAACGAGCCGACCATCAGCCGCGTGCTCGCCCCCACCCGCCGGCCCTTGGCCGAACACCCGCACCTTGAGAATCCGGTCGGTGATCCGGCCATTTTCCTGCCGCAGCTCAGCGGCCGCGTCGATATCGCCTTCTGCTGCCTGGGCACCACCATCAAGCAGGCCGGCTCGGAAAATGCCTTCCGCGCGGTGGACCTGGACATGGTCGTGGCCTTCAGCAAACGCGCCCGGGAGATGGGCGCGCGGCATTTGCTGGTGGTCAGTGCGATCGGGGCCGACCCGAAATCGTCGTTGTTCTACAACCGGGTCAAGGGCGAGATGGAAGAAGCGCTGAAGGCCCAGGACTGGCCGCAACTGACCATTGCCCGGCCGTCGCTGTTGCTGGGTGAACGCAGCGAACCGCGCCTGGCGGAAAAAGTGGCGGGAGGCCTGTCACGGTTGATTCCCGGCAAGTATCACGGGATCGAGGCGTGCCAGCTGGCCAGGGCGCTGTGGCGGCTGGCGCTGGAAGAGCAGGATGGGATTCGGGTTGTCGAGTCCGATGAACTCCGCAAATTGGGCAAGTGATCTTCAAGGCCCTATCGCCGGCAACGCCGGCTCCCACAAGGTTCTG
>DQAA01000229.1 GCA_003523465.1 Pseudomonas sp. | reverse complement strand
GATGCGCTGCAGCAGCGCGCGGGTCAGCTCTTCGGAGGAAAACGATTTGTCGGCGAGGCCACGGGCGATCTCGGCCAGGGTGAATTGATGCATGCTGGCTCTATTCCCTTACTCGATGACTTTCGGAACGAGGTACAGGCCGCTGTCCGTCGCCGGGGCGATGGCCTGGTAGCTGTCGCGTTGGTTGCTTTCTGTTACAACGTCGGCGCGCAGGCGCTGAGTGGCTTCCAGAGGGTGAGCCAGAGGCTCGATGCCGGTGGTGTCGACGGCCTGCATCTGGTCGACCAGTCCCAGAATGCTGTTCAGGGCATCGGTAGTGCGTGGCAGATCGGCTTCGTTCAGGCCCAGTCGGGCCAGATGGGCGATCTTTTCCACATCGCAGCGTTCAAGCGCCATGGGATCTCCTGAGAAAAACGGAATTGTCCGGGATGAGGAACATGCCAGCGTACACGCGGTCATAAGGCCCGATTGTGTGCCGGCCTGCTCGGAAAAACCGCCAATTTAACATATTGGCGCCTTGCCCAAAATCCCCGCCATTGTTAGAGTTTGCCGCACTTTTTTACCCACGCGTTGCCAGGGTCCCTTTCCCATGTTCAAGAAACTGCGTGGCATGTTTTCCAGCGATCTCTCCATCGACCTGGGCACTGCCAACACCCTTATTTACGTGCGTGAGCGCGGTATCGTCCTGAATGAGCCCTCTGTCGTGGCCATTCGTACTCACGGCAACCAGAAAAGTGTCGTCGCTGTCGGTACCGAAGCCAAGCGCATGCTCGGCCGTACTCCGGGCAACATTGCTGCCATTCGTCCGATGAAGGACGGCGTGATCGCCGACTTCAGCGTCTGTGAAAAGATGCTGCAGTACTTCATCAACAAGGTTCACGAGAACAGCTTCCTGCAGCCAAGCCCGCGCGTGCTGATCTGCGTGCCGTGCAAATCGACCCAGGTCGAGCGCCGTGCCATCCGTGAATCCGCGCTGGGCGCCGGTGCCCGCGAAGTGTTCCTGATCGAAGAGCCAATGGCCGCCGCCATCGGTGCCGGCCTGCCGGTCGAAGAGGCCCGCGGTTCGATGGTCGTCGATATCGGTGGCGGTACCACTGAAATCGCCCTGATCTCCCTGAACGGCGTGGTCTACGCCGAATCCGTCCGCGTTGGCGGCGACCGCTTCGACGAAGCCATCGTCACCTACGTGCGCCGCAACTACGGCAGCCTGATCGGCGAGTCCACCGCCGAGCGCATCAAGCAGGAAATCGGTACCGCCTACCCGGGCGGCGAAGTTCGCGAAGTCGATGTTCGCGGCCGTAACCTGGCCGAAGGCGTACCACGTGCCTTCACCCTGAACTCCAACGAAGTGCTGGAAGCCCTGCAGGAATCCCTGGCGACCATCGTCCAGGCGGTCAAGAGCGCCCTGGAGCAGTCGCCTCCGGAACTCGCCTCGGACATCGCCGAGCGTGGCCTGGTGCTGACCGGTGGTGGCGCCCTGCTGCGCGACCTGGACAAGCTGCTGGCCCAGGAAACCGGCCTGCCGGTGATCGTTGCCGAGGACCCGCTGACCTGTGTCGCCCGTGGCGGCGGTCGCGCCCTGGAGATGATGGACAAGCACACCATGGACCTGCTCTCCAGCGAGTGATTCGCCGGATTGTCTTCCTCCCACCCGGATTTCGGCTAGCCTGCGCAGTGCTTCCCGAAACCGGGTTGGCGTCCGTTCCGGACGTCGATTCCACCCATCCGCAAGCCAGGCCGGTGTGTTGCCGTATGAATGACCTCCTGAACCGTCGTCCACGAGGAGCGGCTCATTAAACCGCTTTTTGCCAAAGGCCCGTCGCTGGGCGTGCGCCTGCTCGTGCTGGTGGTGCTGTCGATCGCCCTGATGGTGGTCGATGCCCGTTTCCCCGTGCTCAAACCCCTGCGCAGCCAGATGTCCCTGGTGCTGATGCAGTCCTATACCGTCACCGATCTGCCGCTGCGTCTGTGGCAGGGCGTGGCCAGCCAGTTCGGCAGCCGTACCGAACTGATCGCTGAAAACGAGAAGCTCAAGACCGAAGCCCTGCTCCTGCAAGGCCGCCTGCAGAAGCTGGCGGCGTTGACCGAGCAGAACGTGCGCCTGCGCGAGTTGCTCAACTCCTCGGCGCTGGTCAACGAGAAGGTCGAGGTCGCCGAGCTGATCGGCATGGACCCGAACCCTTTCACCCATCGCATCCTGATCAATAAGGGCGAACGCGACGGCGTGGTTCTCGGCCAGCCGGTGCTGGACGCCCGTGGCCTGATGGGCCAGGTGGTCGAGTTGATGCCGTACACCTCGCGGGTGTTGCTGCTCACCGATACCACCCACAGCATTCCGGTGCAGGTCAACCGCAACGGCCTGCGAGCCATCGCCAGCGGTACCGGCAATCCGGAGCGCCTGGAACTGCGGCATGTCGCCGATACTGCCGATATCAAGGAAGGCGATCTGCTGGTCAGCTCGGGCCTGGGCCAGCGTTTCCCGGCTGGCTATCCGGTTGCCACGGTCAAGGAAGTGATTCACGACTCCGGTCAGCCGTTCGCCATCGTTCGTGCCGTGCCGACCGCTGCCCTCAACCGCAGCCGTTACCTGCTGCTGGTGTTCTCCGATAGCCGCACGCCGGAAGAACGGGCCAGCGACGCGGTCAAGGCCCAGGAAGCCGAGCACATGGGGCCACC
>DQAA01000065.1 GCA_003523465.1 Pseudomonas sp. | reverse complement strand
GGTGACCCTGGTCACCGGCCCGGTGCACCTGCCGACCCCGGACCGCGTCACCCGGATCGACGTGGTCAGCGCCCGCGACATGCTCGCGGCCTGCGAAGCGGCGATTCCCTGCGACCTGTTCATCGCCTCGGCGGCGGTCGCGGACTACCGCCCTGAAGTCGTCGCCCCGCAAAAACTCAAGAAAGACCCTACGACCGGTGACGGCCTCCTGCTGCAGATGGTGCGCAACCCGGACATCCTGGCCACCATCGCCACCCGTCCGGACCGTCCGTTCAGCGTCGGCTTCGCCGCCGAGACCGAACACCTGCTCGATTACGCCGCTCGCAAGCTCAAGGACAAGAACCTCGACCTGATCGTCGCCAATGACGTGGCCAACCCCAGCATTGGCTTCAACAGCGAGGAAAACGCCTGCAGCGTGATCGACCGCCAGCTCCACGAAACCCTGTTCGCGCAGACCAGCAAGGGCAAGATCGCCCGCCAGCTGATCGCTTTCATCGCCGAACGCCTCAACCAGGTTTGATTCAAATGCACGCTCTCCAAGCCAAGATCCTCGATCCACGCATCGGCGCCGAATTCCCGCTGCCGCAATACGCCACCCCGGGCTCCGCCGGCCTCGACCTGCGCGCCATGCTCAAGGAGGACACCGTCCTCGAGCCGGGCCAGACCGTACTGATCCCCACCGGCCTGTCGATCTACATCGGCGACCCGGGCCTGGCAGCCATGATCCTGCCGCGTTCCGGCCTGGGCCATAAACACGGCATCGTCCTCGGCAACCTGGTCGGCCTGATCGACTCGGACTACCAGGGCGAGCTGATGGTGTCGTGCTGGAACCGTGGCCAGACCGCCTTCAACATCGCCGTCGGCGAGCGTATTGCGCAGCTGGTCCTGGTGCCGGTGGTGCAGGCGCATTTCGACATCGTCGAGACCTTCGACGAGACCCAACGCGGCGCCGGCGGCTTCGGTCACTCCGGTAGCCACTGATCCGCCGATCGCCCTCGACGTCCTGTCGGGGGCGAACTCTCCGCCGGAAAGGCCGTCCAAGCGTTCCATACGCCCGAAAGCCTTCGAGACTGGAGTCCCGTGATGAACGATATGGCCCAACTGATCCCCGCACTGCCTGACAGCATCTTCCGCGCCTACGATATCCGTGGTGTGGTCGGAAAGACCCTGCACGCCGAGACGGCTTACTGGATCGGCCGCGCCATCGGCGCCCAGAGCCTGGCCCAGGGCGAGCCGAACGTTTCGGTCGGCCGTGACGGCCGGTTGTCCGGCCCGATGCTGGTGGAACAACTGATCAAGGGCCTGGCCGACGCCGGTTGCCAGGTCAGCGATGTCGGCCTGGTACCAACCCCCGCCCTCTACTACGCCGCCAATGTGCTGGCCGGCAAGTCCGGGGTGATGCTCACTGGCAGCCACAACCCGTCGGACTACAACGGCTTCAAGATCGTCATCGCCGGCGATACCCTCGCCAACGAACAGATCCAGGCCCTGCTGACCCGCATCAAGAACGAAGACCTGCCCCGCGGCACGGGCAAGGTTGAGAAAGTCGATATCCTCCCGCGCTATCACCAGCAGATCGTCGGCGACATCAAGCTCGCCCGACGCCTGAAGGTGGTCGTGGACTGCGGCAACGGCGCCGCCGGGGTCAACGCCCCGCAATTGCTGGCCGCGCTGGATTGCGAGGTCATCCCGCTGTTCTGCGAGGTGGACGGCAACTTCCCCAACCACCACCCGGATCCGGGAAAACCGGAAAACCTCGTCGATCTGATCGCGAAAGTGAAGGAAACCAACGCCGATATCGGCCTGGCCTTCGACGGTGACGGCGACCGCATCGGCGTGGTGACCAACACCGGCAGCATCGTCTATCCGGACCGCCTGCTGATGCTTTTCGCCCAGGATGTGCTGAGCCGCAACCCGGGCGCCGAGATCATCTTCGACGTCAAATGCACCCGCCGCCTGACCCCGCTGATCGCCCAGTACGGCGGCCACTCGCGGATGTGGAAGACCGGCCATTCCCTGATCAAGAAGAAGATGAAGGAAACCGGCGCACTGCTCGCCGGCGAGATGAGCGGCCACATCTTCATCAAGGAGCGCTGGTTCGGTTTCGACGACGGCATCTACAGCGCCGCGCGCCTGCTAGAGATCCTCAGCAAGACCGAAACGGACGCCGAAACCCTGTTCGCCGGCTTCCCGAATGATATTTCCACCCCGGAAATCAACATTGATGTGACCGACGAGAGTAAATTCGCCATCATTGACGCCCTGCAACGCGACGCCGACTGGGGCGAAGCCGACCTGACCACCATCGACGGTGTACGGGTCGATTATCCCCATGGCTGGGGCCTGGTCCGCGCCTCCAACACCACCCCGGTGCTGGTCCTGCGCTTCGAGGCCGACAATGACGCCGAACTGCAGCGAATCAAGGCTATATTCCACGCGCAGCTCAAGCGCGTAGCCCCTGACCTGCAACTACCGTTCTGACCGAACCACTTGTTCCAACTGGAGCCCTGCATGACCCTCGATCGCGATGCCGCTACCCATGTCGCCAAGGTACTGTCCGAAGCGCTGCCTTATATCCGACGCTTTGTCGGCAAGACCCTGGTGATCAAGTACGGCGGCAACGCGATGGAGAGCGAGGAGCTGAAAACCGGCTTCGCCCGCGACGTGGTGCTGATGAAGGCAGTCGGCATCAACCCGGTAGTCGTGCACGGCGGCGGCCCGCAGATCGGTGACCTGCTCAATCGCCTGTCGATCGAAAGCCGTTTCGTCGATGGCATGCGCGTCACCGACGCAGCGACCATGGACGTGGTGGAAATGGTCCTCGGCGGCCAGGTGAACAAGGACATCGTCAACCTGATCAACCGTCATGGCGGCAGCGCCATCGGCCTGACCGGCAAGGACGCCGAGCTGATCCGTGCGAAGAAGCTCACCGTCACCCGCCAGACCCCGGAGATGACCACCCCGGAAATCATCGACATCGGCCACGTCGGCGAAGTCGTGAGCGTCAACACCGACCTGCTGAACATGCTGGTGAAAGGCGACTTCATCCCGGTCATCGCGCCAATCGGCGTGGGGCCGAACGGTGAGTCGTACAACATCAACGCCGACCTGGTCGCCGGCAAGGTCGCCGAAGCGCTGAAAGCCGAGAAGCTGATGCTGCTCACCAACATCGCCGGTCTGATGGACAAGCAAGGCACCGTGCTGACCGGCCTGAGCACCGAGCAGGTCGACGGCCTGATCGCCGATGGCACCATCTACGGCGGCATGCTGCCGAAGATCCGTTGCGCACTGGAAGCGGTCCAGGGTGGCGTGCACAGCTCGCACATCATCGACGGTCGCGTACCGAACGCCGTACTGCTGGAGATCTTCACCGACAGCGGCGTCGGCACCCTGATCACCAACCGCAAGCCACGTCAGTAAGATCCAACGAAAGCGGGCACGTCCTCACAGGCGTGCCCGCTTTTTTGTGACCCTAATTTAGGTTTTTTCCTACACAATTCCCGCGAATTGCTCACAAGCGAAAACAACTGGCAGAATGAGAGCAATTCGCAAATCGATATTCATCCGGGAGAGACAAGCGTGAAATATGCTTCACAAGGACTCGTGCTGGCTGCGGCCATCGCCGTCGGTGCACTGACAGGCTGTGCCACCGAAACCTCCAGGGCTGTTGCCGTACAGCAGGTCGAAAGCGTCAACCGTCCGTACAGCGGCGTTCGCGCTCCGATCGCGGTCGGCAAGTTCGACAACCGCTCCAGCTACATGCGCGGCATCTTCTCCGATGGCGTCGATCGCCTCGGCGGTCAGGCCAAGACCATCCTCATCACCCATCTGCAGGAAACCAACCGCTTCAGCGTGCTGGATCGCGACAACATGAGCGAAATCCAGCGGGAAGCCGGTATCAAGGGCCAGGCCCAGCGCCTCAAGGGTGCGGACTACGTGGTGACCGGCGATGTGACCGAGTTCGGGCGCAAGGAAGTCGGCGACCACCAGCTGTTCGGCATTCTCGGCCGCGGCAAAACCCAGATCGCCTACGCCAAGGTCGCGCTGAACATCGTCAATATCAGCACCTCCGAAGTCGTTTATTCCAGCCAGGGCGCAGGTGAATATGCCCTGTCCAACCGCGAGGTCATCGGCTTCGGCGGCACTGCCAGCTATGACTCGACCCTGAACGGCAAGGTCCTCGACCTGGCCATGCGCGAAGCCGTGAACAAGCTGGTGAACGCGGTCGAGAGCGGCGCCTGGAAACCTGTCACCCCTTAAAAGACCTTACGCACAAGGACGATCCGTAATGAGCACGGCAACCCTGAGCTGGCGCGCTGTCGCCGGCGTTGTGCTGGGCAGCATCCTGCTGTCCGGCTGCACCGGCCCGAAAACCCTCTATCAGTGGGAAAGCTATCAACCCCAGGTCTATCAGTACTTCAAGGGCGAATCGAAAGAGGCGCAGGCCGAAGCACTGGAGCGCGATCTGCAGAAGATCCAGGCGAAGAATGGCGCGGTCCCGCCGGGCTATCACGCCCAGTTGGGGCTTCTGTATTCGAGCCTGGGCAAGGATGACCAGATGGTCCAGCAGTTCCAGACCGAAAAGGCGCTGTTCCCTGAATCCGCCGCCTACATGGACTTCCTGCTGAAAAACGCACGTCAGGGAGTGGCGGCCAAATGATCAATCGTTTCCTCAAACTGGTGGCCGGTGCCTGTGTCCTGACCCTGTTCGGTGGCTGCGCCAACCAGCAGAAGACCGTCGACTACTCGGAATACAAGCAGGCCAATCCGCGCTCGATCCTGATCCTGCCGCCGCTGAACGAATCGCCGGACGTGAAGGCCACCTACAGCATGCTGTCGAACGTGACCTATCCACTGGCGGAGGCCGGGTACTACGTGCTGCCGGTGGCGCTGGTGGACGAGACCTTCCGGCAGAACGGCATGACCACGCCGGCCGACATCCATCAGTTGCCGACCAACAAGCTCCACGACATCTTCGGTGCGGATGCGGCGTTGTATGTCACCGTGAGCGACTACGGCACCCGTTACATGGTGATCAGCAGCGCGACGATCGTCACGGCCAAGGCCAGCCTGGTCGACCTGCGCAGCGGCAAGACCCTGTGGACCGGTGCAGCCACCGCATCCAGCCAGGAAAACCAGCAAAACAGCGGGGGCGGGTTGATCGGCTTGCTGATTACCGCCGCGGTCAACCAGATCATCAGCAGCGTCCAGGACGATGCCGGTTACCCGATTGCCGGGATCACCGGGGCGCGCCTGCTGACGCCGTACAAGAACGGCGGGATCCTTTACGGACCTCGCTCGCCGAACTACGGGAAGGACTGAGCCAAATGAAAACGGGCCGCTTGAAGCGGCCCGTTTGCATTTTCAGATGCCGTATTGCGCGCGGTAGGCTTCCACCGCCGGTAGGTGCTGCTTGAGTTGCGGGTCGTCGGCGAGGAATTCCAGAACCTGGGTCAGGGAAACGATGCTGACCACCGGGATACCGAAGTCGCGTTCCACTTCCTGGATCGCCGACAGTTCGCCATTGCCGCGTTCTTCGCGGTTCAGCGCAATCAGCACGCCGGCGGCGCGGGCTTCCTGGGCCTTGATGATCTGCATGACTTCGCGGATCGCGGTGCCGGCAGTGATCACGTCGTCGATGATCAGCACGTCACCGGCCAGCGGCGCGCCGACCAGACTGCCGCCTTCGCCGTGGTTCTTGGCTTCCTTGCGGTTGAAGCACCATGGCACGTCGAGCTGGTGCTGCTCGGCCAGGGCTACCGCAGTGGCTGCTGCCAGGGGAATACCCTTGTAGGCGGGGCCGAACAGGACGTCGAAGGGAATCTTGCTGTCGACGATCGCCGCCGCGTAGCAACGACCCAGTTGCGCCAGGGCCGAGCCGCTGTTGAACAGGCCGGCATTGAAGAAGTACGGGCTGGTGCGGCCCGACTTGAGAGTGAACTCACCGAAGCGCAGAACACCGCGATCGATGGCAAAACGAATGAAGTCGCGCTGATACGGCTGCATGAGAAGTCCCGGATACCACGGATTTAGCTAATTGAGTAGAGCTCGGGTATCATACACGCACGTGATTTTTGGGGCCATTTATGCGGATCATCAGTGTGAACGTGAATGGCATTCAGGCTGCGGTCGAGCGTGGTTTGCTCAGCTGGCTGCAAGCACAGAATGCCGACGTCATCTGTCTTCAGGATACCCGCGCCTCGGCCTTTGAACTCGACGACCCGGCTTTTCAGCTAGATGGCTACTTCCTTTATGCCTGCGACGCAGAAGTACCCGCCCAAGGCGGCGTGGCACTTTACTCGCGCTTGCAGCCCAAGGCAGTCATCAGCGGCCTGGGCTTCGAGACAGCCGACCGCTACGGACGTTACCTGCAGGCCGATTTCGACAAAGTCAGTATTGCAACCTTGCTCCTGCCTTCCGGGCAGAACGGCGACGAAGACCTGAACCAGAAGTTCAAGTTGATGGACGACTTCGCCAAGTACCTGGACAAGCAGCGTCGCAAACGCCGCGAATACATCTACTGCGGCTCGCTCTACGTGGCGCAGCAGAAGCTCGACATCAAGAACTGGCGCGACAGCCAGCAGTCGCCGGGCTTCCTCGCCCCTGAGCGCGCCTGGATGGACGAGATCGTTGGCAACATGGGCTATGTCGACGCCCTGCGCGAAGTCAGCCGCGAAGGTGACCAGTACAGCTGGTGGCCTGACAACGAACAGGCCGAGATGCTCAACCTGGGCTATCGCTTCGACTACCAGCTGCTGACCCCGGGCCTGCGCCGCTTCGTACGCAGCGCACGCCTGCCGCGCCAGCCGCGCTTCTCGCAGCACGCGCCGCTGATCGTGGACTACGACTGGACGCTGACGATCTGATTGTCCGATCGCCAGACATGAAAAAGCCGACCCTTGGGTCGGCTTTTTCGTACCTGCGAGGTGCAGATCAGTCCGCCAGCGCGGCCTTTTGCAGCTCGAACAGATCGGCCATGCCTTTCTGTGCGATCGCCAGCATGGCGTTCAGCTCTTCTGGCTGGAACGGCGCGCCTTCGGCGGTGCCCTGGACTTCGATGAAGCCGCCAGCACTGGTCATGACCACGTTCAGGTCGGTCTCGGCAGCGGAATCTTCCAGGTAGTCCAGGTCGAGGACTGCCTCGCCTTTGTACATGCCCACCGATACCGCAGCGATCATATGCTTGAGCGGATCACCGCCCTTCAGGCCGCCACGCTTCTTGACCACGCGCAGGGCGTCGACCAGGGCGACCATGGCACCGGTGATCGATGCGGTACGCGTTCCGCCGTCAGCCTGGATCACGTCGCAATCGACGTACAGGGTGATGTCGCCCAGCTTGCTCATGTCCAGCGCGGCGCGCAGCGAGCGACCGATAAGACGCTGGATCTCAAGCGTACGACCGCCCTGCTTGCCACGGCTGGCTTCGCGCTGGTTACGCTCACCGGTGGAGCGCGGCAGCATGCCGTATTCGGCGGTCAGCCAGCCTTGGCCCTGGCCTTTGAGGAAGCGCGGAACGCCATTCTCGACGCTGACCGTGCAGACGACCTTGGTGTCGCCGAACTCGACCAGTACCGACCCTTCGGCGTGCTTGGTGTAGTTGCGGGTGATGCGGATCGAGCGGAGCTGATCGGCGGCGCGACCACTTGGACGTTTCATCTGGGATACCTGTACTGGGGGTTCGAACTGCCGAGCATTATAGAGTGCCAGGCCCGCAGTGGACATGCCTTGGGCAAAAGCAGCGGTCAGCCGGTCGGGATTCACCCACCCGTCCGGCGCGGTTTGTAACATCAGTGGATGGGACCGGACAGCGCACTGCGTTACAATCCTGCGCCTTTGCAGCCTGTCGGCTTTCCCCTTCATCTATCTGCGAGGTACTTCCCATGGTGCACAGCATGACCGCCTTCGCTCGTGTCGAACGAGCCGGGACCCAGGGCACCCTCATATGGGAATTGCGCTCGGTCAACCATCGCTACCTCGAACCCCACCTGCGCCTGCCGGAAGCCTTCCGCGACCTCGAAGGCGCCGTGCGCGAGTCACTGCGCCAGGGCCTGTCTCGCGGCAAAGTGGAATGCACCCTGCGCTTCACCGAGGAAAACGCCAGCAAATCGCTCCAGGTCGATCAGGAGCGCGCCCGCCAGCTGGTGGAAGCCGCCGAGACCGTCGCCGGCCTGATCAAGAACCCCGCGCCGCTGAACCCCCTGGCCGTATTGTCCTGGCCCGGTGTGCTGGTAGCTGACGCCACTGACCCGCAGGCCCTGAACCAGGAAGCCCTGGGCCTGTTCGAGGACGCCCTGGTCGAACTCAAGAACGGCCGCAACCGCGAAGGCGCCGAGCTGGCCCGGCTGATCAACGAACGCCTCGACAGCATGAGCCAGGAAGTCACGACCCTGCGCGCCCTGGTACCGCAGATGCTCTCCGCCCAGCGCCAGAAGATCCTCGACCGCTTCACCGACATGAAGGCCGAGCTCGATCCGCAGCGCCTTGAGCAGGAAATGGTCCTGCTGGCGCAGAAAAGCGATGTCGCCGAAGAACTCGACCGCCTCAGCACCCATGTCACCGAAGTGCGCCGCGTGCTCAAGTCCGGCGGTGCCGCAGGCCGGCGCCTGGACTTCCTGATGCAGGAACTCAATCGTGAAGCCAACACCCTCGGCTCCAAAGCCTTCGACCCACGCAGCACTCAATCGGCGGTGAACCTCAAGGTCCTGATCGAGCAGATGCGTGAACAAGTACAGAACATCGAGTAAGGCCACCCCATCATGAAACACAGCAGCGGCACCCTGTTCATCATTTCCGCCCCGTCCGGCGCCGGCAAGACCAGCCTGGTCAAGGCCCTGACCGATGACCTGAACCACATCCGCGTGTCGGTCTCGCACACCACCCGCGCCATGCGTCCGGGCGAGCACGACGGGGTGAACTATCACTTCGTCGATCGCGCCGAATTCGACCGGATGAACGCCCAGGGCGACTTCCTCGAACAGGCGGAAGTCTTTGGCAACTGCTACGGCACCTCGCGCAGCGCGCTGCAGCAGACCCTCGACCAGGGTCACGACCTGATCCTGGAAATCGACTGGCAGGGTGCCCAGCAAGTCCGCGAGCTGATGCCGCAAACCCGCTCGATCTTCATCCTTCCGCCGAGCCAGCAGGCCCTGCGCCAGCGCCTGACCAACCGGGGCCAGGACAGCGACGAGATCATTGAAGGAAGGATGCGCGAAGCGGTCAGCGAGATGGAGCACTACCACGAGTACGAATTCGTCATCATCAATGACGACTTCGCTACCGCACTGGAAGACCTGAAAGCGGTGTTCCGCGCCAACCGTCTGCAACTCGACGGTCAGCAGCAACGCCACGGCGAGCTGCTCAAGCAACTGCTGGCTTGAGCCCTCGCCATTCCCGGCCGCCTAGCGGCGGCTCGGGATGGTGGCGTGACGACGCAACGTCATGCCCAGGAAGAACGCCGGCGCGCGCAGACGCGACAGCAGCATCAGGACGATGCCCAGCAGCAGGATGATCATCGCGATCACGAACACCAAGCCCAACCCGCCCACATGCGAGCCGCTGCCGAACTCCGGTGAAGCGCTGTCGATGGCCGTCTGCACGAAGATAACCGAGAGAATCGCGCCGCCCAGCAGCGGGCACAGGCCGCGCATGAAGAAATGCCGCAGGCTGTCGAACAGGCTGTGGCGGAAGTACCAGACGCAGGCGAAGGCAGTCAGCGAGTAGTAGAAGCAGATCATCATGCCGAGGGCAGTGATGGTGTCGGCGAGCACGTTTTCGCTGAGGGTGCGCATGGTCACGTAGAACACCCCGGCGGCCACGCCGGCGCAGATGGTGGCGTAGCGTGGCGTCTGCGAACGCGGGCAGATGCGGGCGAAACGCTCCGGCACGGCGCCGTAGTAACCCATCGCGAGCAGGGTGCGCGCCGGGGACACGAAGGTCGATTGCAGGGATGCGGCGGTGCTCGCCAGTACGGCGATGGACATCAGGATCGCCAGCGGCCCCATCACCGGTCCGGCCAGGTGGGCGAAGACGTTTTCCTGGATCCGTGGATTGTTCAGGCCCAGGCCTTCCTCGCTGATCCCGGCGAATTGCAGGGTGGCGATGGCAGTGACCAGATACAGACCAAGAATCAGCAGCACGGTCAGGGTTGCAGCACGACCCGGAACCTCGTCGCTGCCCACCGATTCCTCGCTCATGGTCAGGCACACGTCCCAACCCCAGAAGATGAAGATCGACAGCGACAGGCCGGCGGCGAACGCCGAGAAGGACTCGACACCGAAGGGGTTGAACCAGCTGATATCGAAGTCCATCGGCGGGGTTTCGCTCGAGCCGCCGAACGCCGCGATGGCGAAGCCCACCAGCACCACCAGTTGCAAGGCCACCAGGCCGTACTGCACGGCCATGGTGGTACCGATGCCGCGACAGCAGATCCACACCGCCATGGCGATGAACACGCAGCAGGTGACCACGTTGACCAGCAGGTTGTCGCTGAGCGCAGCCACCTCGTGGCTGCCGGTGAGTTGTCCAAGGAAGAGATAGAAGAAATCGACCGCCACGCCGGCCAGGTTGGACAGCACGATGGTGGTTGCCGTGACCAGGCCCCAGCCACCGATCCAGCCGNNAAGGCCCGCGCCGACCAGGTGAAGGAGGTGCCGCTGTCAGGCTCCGCCGCGTTCAGCTCGCGGTAGCCCAGGGCCACCAGCAGCATCGGCAGGAAACCAACGATGAACACCGCCGGCAGGTGCTGGCCGACCTCGCGTACGGTCGGCCCGAGGGCGCCGGTCAATGTGTAGACCGGGGCGATGGTGGAGATGCCCAGCACGATGCTGGCGAGCAGTCCGAGCCGGCCCTTGGCCAGCCCCTTGGATGCCTTGCGAGCCGCCCCCGCCGTACCCGAGGACAGGCTTGCTTCGAATTCGCTCATGAGTAGATGTCGCCGCTATTGGAATTGTTCTTCAGGGCATCCGGGGATGCCCGCTACAAGTTGGCCTCACGGTAGCGCTGGCCACCGGCATAGGCTTCACAGGCTGCACGGAACGCCTGGAACAGACGCAACGAAACCGGGTTATCGGCATAACGCCATTCCGGATGCCACTGCACCCCGAGCACGAAGCCGGGTGCGTCCTCCATGGAAACTGCTTCGATCAACCCGTCCGGGGCCAGTGCCTCGACCCGCAAGCCGTCAGCCAGGCGGTCGATGCCCTGGCTGTGGAGCGAGTTGACCATGAAGCTCTGCGGCAGACCCAGTCGCTGGAATTGCCCATCGGGCTCGACCGTGACCGGGTGTTGCGGGCTGTACTGCACGTCCAGCGGAGCGTCCTGCGGTTCACGGTGATCCAGGTAGCCGGGCAGTTCGTGGACACGCTGGTGGAGGGAGCCACCCAGCGCCACGTTGAGCTCCTGGAAACCCCGGCAGATGCAAAACACCGGCACCCCGGCGGCGATGGCCGCACGCAGCAGCGGCAAGGTCAGGCCATCGCGCTGGACGTCGTGCCGGGTGCCTTCCGCGCTGGGGGCGCCATTGTAATGATGCGGTTCGACATTTGAAGGCGAACCGGTGAAAAGAATGCCGTCGAGGCGCTCCAGCAGGCGCTGCGGGTCCAGTGCCCGATCGAGCGCCGGCAGG
>DQAA01000555.1:191-7130 GCA_003523465.1 Pseudomonas sp. | reverse complement strand
GCGGCCTGAACGACGGCGCTGCGGCGCTGGTCCTGGTGACCGGCGCGATGGTCGAGCGCGAAGGCCTCAAGCCCCTGGCGCGCCTGGTGGCCTACGCCCACGCCGGTGTCGAACCGGAACTGATGGGCCTCGGCCCGGTGCCGGCGACCCAGAAAGTCCTGGCCAAGGCCGGCATCAGCGTCGCCGACCTGGACGTGATCGAATCCAACGAAGCCTTCGCCGCCCAGGCCTGCGCCGTGTCCAAGCTGCTCGGCTTCGACCCGGAGAAGGTCAACCCGAACGGTTCCGGCATCTCCCTCGGTCACCCGGTGGGCGCCACCGGCGCGATCATCGCCACCAAGGCCATCCATGAACTGCAGCGCATCCAGGGTCGCTATGCCCTGGCAACCATGTGCATCGGTGGCGGCCAGGGTATCGCCGTCCTCTTCGAACGCGCCTGAAGGATAAACACATGAGCCTCAACAACATCGCCGTGATCGGCGCCGGCACCATGGGCAACGGCATCGCCCAGGTGTGTGCCGTGGCCGGTTACCAGGTCACCCTGATCGACGTCTCCGACGCCGCGCTGGAGCGTGGCGTGGCCACCCTGCGCAAGAACCTCGAACGCCAGGTCAGCAAGCAGACCCTCGAAGCGGCCCAGGCCGAGGCGGCCGCCGGACGCATCCGCACCAGTACCGATTACGCGCAGTTGCAGGACGCGCAACTGGTGATCGAAGCGGCCACCGAAAACCTCGAGCTGAAGAAGCGCATTCTTCAGCAGGTTGCGGCCAACGTCGGCGAAAGCTGCGTGATCGCCACCAACACCTCGTCGTTGTCCGTGACCCAGCTGGCCGCCAGCATCGACCACCCGGAGCGCTTCATCGGCGTGCACTTCTTCAACCCGGTGCCGATGNNCCTGCAGACCAGCGACGCGACCTACGCCGCGGCCATGGCCCTCACCGGCCAGGTCGGCAAGACCGCGATCACCGCCGGCAACCGCCCGGGCTTCGTGGTCAATCGCATCCTGGTGCCGATGATCAACGAAGCGATCTTCGTCCTGCAGGAAGGCCTGGCCAGTGCCGAGGACATCGACACCGGCATGCGCCTGGGCTGCAACCAGCCGATCGGCCCGCTGGCCCTGGCCGACCTGATCGGCCTGGACACCCTGCTGGCGATCATCGAGGCCTTCCACGAGGGCTTCAACGACAGCAAGTACCGCCCCGCCCCGCTGCTCAAGGAGATGGTTGCGGCCGGCTACCTGGGTCGCAAGAGCGGCCGCGGTTTCCACGTCTACGGGTAAGCGAGCATGACCAAGACCTGTGCCGACTACGAAGATCGCCGCGACAAGGCCCTCGAACTCTTCGCCCTCAAGGGGTTCGGCCAGGTCAGCATGCGCGAGCTGGCGGCTCACGTGGGCCTGACCGCCGGCTCGCTGTACCACCATTTTCCGAGCAAGCAGCACATGCTCTTCGACCTGATCGAAGAGCTGCACGAGGAGTTGCTGGCGACCCTGCATCCGGTAGGACGGGGCAAGGCCGCTGCCGTGCGGTTGTCGTCGGTGATCCGTGCCCATTGGGAGCTGCACGCGGAACGGCCATTGCAGTTTCGCCTGGCAGAGCGCGACCTGTGCTGTTTGAGCGAAGAGCAACAGGCGCAGATTGCCGGCATGCGCAAGACCTACGAGGAACGCCTGATGGCGCTCATCGCGCCCTCCACCCGGCTCAGCGGGCCGGCGCTGGAAGCCACGGCGCAGGTGGTGGCAAGCATGCTCAACAGTTTGCCGGGCTGGCTGCAGAACTCGGCGGCGCCCGAGGCGCAGCGCTTGGCGTTGATGGAAAGCATGTTGCTGGGCGCCATCGAATCCAGCTTCGCGCCAGGCATCAGCTCGGCGGCCTGAACGCTCCTGCCTCGCCTACCGCTCGTAGGAAAAATCTCCGGCGTCATTGCCCATCTCCGGGTCCTCGGCTAGACCTTGGAAACCCCCACTGCCAATGATGGCTGATTGATTGACCCACCGGTTTCGCCGGTGGCCTTTCAATCCGGAGAATGGACTTGAATCCCATCGATATCCTGATCGTCGTGGACGTTACCGGTGCGCTCGCCGCCGGCACGCTGCAGGGCAGCGTCTACCTGGTGGACAGCAACAAGTACCTGGGTTCCTGGCAGGAAGGCCAGAGCACGCTGAACACCGTGTGCCAGGACGGCCAGGCCCTGACCTGGTCGGTCACCCCGGTGGACCCCGGGGACGAGGTGGTCATCGCCGGGNNCCCACATCTGCGTCCCCACCCAGGATCCCTTTCTCGGCAATACGGTATGGAACGGCCTGGTCGAAACCCAGGGCGCCTACGCCAGCTATCCCTATACCGTCAGCCTCGCCATGAACGGCGCCACCCTCAGCTTTCCCAGCACGCTGAAGGTGGTGTAACGGAATTCCGTTTCACCCACGCAGGAAGCCAAGCAATGGCAAATGAAATCTATGTCTTGATCGTAGTGGACGTCGAAGGCGCACTGGCCAGCGGCAATCTCGGTAGCAACGTCTATCTGGTGGATACCAACAAGTACTTCGGCTCCAGCGGCGAAGGCCAGGAAGAGCTGGTCACCAGTTGCACGGACGGGCAGATCATCATCTGGTCGGTCAGCCCGATCAATCCCGGCGACGATGTGGAAATCAGCGGGTTCACCGGGGCAATGGTCGACCAGAAGATCTGCCAGCCCCAGCAATCGACCCTGGTGACCGGCCAGACCGTATGGTCGGCGCGGGTCGAATCCCAGGGCGCCACGGCGCAGTACCAGTACAGCTGCACGCTGTCGTTCGACGGCGACGCCATGACCTTCGACCCCTTCCTGAACGTCACCGGCTAACCGGTACGGAGGCATCACCATGCTTGCGCCCGATGTCACCCAGACCCAAGACAGGATCACCGACGCCTACTCGAATATCGTCGGCCTGGACAGCTTCGCCATGAGCTGCCTGAGCATCCGCGTCGCGGTACTTCCCGACGAGCCGAGCTGGTTGCCGGCAGTCGCCCAGGAAGTGCAACAGCTCGATAGCGCCGCCGATAACTGGCAACAGCAGCGGGCCGCCGTCTGGGCCCCGACCCTGCTGGCCTTCCAGGACTACTACGCGATGTTCAGCGGCCTCGCCGGGCTGTCTCCCACCACCAACAACAACGCCGGCTTCTGGATCAAGCTGCTCGGTGAAACCCTGCTGCCACAGGTGCAGCAGAGCCTGGCCATGACCCGGACCGCCGACGGGCTACTGCAACAGTGCATGAACGACTTCAGCAAGATCCTGCCGCAGATGAACAAGTCCATCGAAGCGGGCTGGAACGCGCTGGGGGATGAGGAGCAGCAAATGCTGCAACTGACCGAGCAGTTGGGCGAACTGGTCAAGTCGGTGCAGGCATTGGGCAGCAAGATCAGCAGCGAGAACATCGGCAGCGGCAAGGGGATCGCCCAGTCAGCGGTCTCGCTGCTCTATGAAGTGGGCTCGGCCGGTGCCGAGGCCAGTCTGCCGATCGCCGGCGTCGGCATGGCGGTGATCAGCATCGGCGATAACTTCTACAAGCTGATCTCCGACGACGACCAACTGATCGCCACGATGAACCAGATCAACAGCATCAAGGCGCAGCTGTCCGAAGACGCGCTGGGCGTGGCCCTGACCAAGTCCACCTTGCAGACCCTCTACCGCATCGAAGGGGAGTTCCTGAAACTGCGCGACGCCCTTCCGGCGCTGGAGGACCTGTGGGTCAACCAGAGAACGAAGATCCAGGATGCCATCGACGCCCTGCAGGCCGGCGCCCAGCCCGACCAGTACCTGGACCTGCTGACCCTGCCCCAGGCGCAGGCGGCCTGGAGCTCGATCAACACCTTCGTCATGCAGTTATCCAAGACCGACATCAACGTCGGCGAGCCTGTGACGATCGACATCGCTGCGGCCACCATTCGGCCGACCTTCCCGGAACTTGCGCGGAATTGAAAGGACCTCAAGCCACTTCACCCGAACCAGAGGATATTCATGATGAATGTTGCCCTGACCAACCCCAATGACATGACCCAGGCGCCGGACAACCTGTTCGGCAATACCGGCACGTCCTACAACGCGTCGCAGCTGATCACCTTCGCCTGCCATGCCCTGGCCAACACGGTATTCACCTCACCTTCGCCGCAACCCCAGTGGTTCCCGACCCTCAACAGCGAGCTGCTCGCCGCGCAGGCTCTTGCCCAGCAGTGGATCGGCACCCTGGGCCCGCAGGTGAGCTCGACCATTCCGTTGCAGGTCATCAACTTCGGCTCGGACTTCACCGCCGCCACCACCACGATCCAGCAGATCGTCGCCCAGGACCCCAGCGCCCAGGGGGCTGACAACCCGAACGTGATAGAGATCCAGACGATCATCCAGGACACCCTGCTCCAGCCGATCGAGCAGGTGATCAGCGCGATGACGACGACCAGCACCTCACTGACCAACTGGGGCACGCAGATGCAGACGGCGCACACCAACCTGTCCAGTGGCGCCACCAATATCCAGTCAACGGAAACCGCGTTGCAGGCGAACATCACCCAGATGAACGACGCCATCACCAGCCTCACCGCAGAGATCCAGCAGGAAAACGAGATCATCGCAGGCTCGGCGGCGGGCATCGGTGTCGGCATTTTCGGACTGGTGGCCGGCATCGCCCTGGCCCCTGAAACCGGTGGCGCCAGCTTGCTGGTCGGTGGCGTGGTGGGGGCGGCAGGCATCATCGGTGGCGGCGTCACCTGGGGCGTCATGCAGAGCAAGATCAACTCCCAGTTTGCCCAGATCGCCGCGGACCAGCAGACCCTGCAGGACGATCAGCGCGAGCTGGTGGCCCTGCAAGGCCTGCAGATCGCCTCCAGCGGAGCCCTGGCGAGCATCAACCTGGCAACCCAGTTCCTGTCCAAGCTGCAGACCCAGTGGGGCACGCTCCAGGGAGAATTGAAGGGCGTGGTGAGCCAACTGGAGAACGCCGAGAATTCGGTGCAGGTGATCACCCAGGGCGTCTTCACCAATGCCGCCATTACCGAATGGACGACCGCGATGCAGACCGCCAACAACCTGGTCAACACCAAGATCCAGATCCAGTCGCAGATGCTGCCGATGTAAGCCGGCCTTGCCGCCACCCACGACAGGAACCACGCCATGAGCTTCAGTGCCGAGCAGACCACCCAGCAACTCAGTGACTCGATCGGCACCATGCTGCTGCTCGACTCCTCCTGCCAGGCACTGATCGAGGCGTCCATCGCGCCCTCGGACTCATCCTGGTACCCGGTGCTCGACCAGGAGCTGGGCCAGGCGGAAAACCTTGTCGTGGGCTGGCGGCAAAACGGCTATTTGTATTTCCAGGAGCAGATCCTGGCCCAGACCGCCGCTTGCGCCCAGGCCTTCCTGGCTGCGCAAACAGCGCTGGACAGCAGCTTCGCGCAATTGCAAACGCAGTTCGACCCGGCGCTGCAGGCGAGCATCGTGGCGCAACTGAACGCTCTGGACGCGCCTGTCCAGGGCATGATCGAGGCCATCGACACCTACACCGACAAGCTCGGCACCTTCAACGATCAGCTGGCCGTGCCATACGCCAGCATGAACAGCAGCGTGGCGCAGATCCAGGCCCAGGAAGCCGATATCCAGGCGCAGATCAACAGCATCAACACCCAGATCACCGCCCTGCAGCAACAAGTCCAGACCGATCGCCAGGCCATTGCCAAGGCCCAGGCGGAAAGGACCAGCGGCATAGTGGAAACCGTTTTCGGCGTGCTGCTGACGCCCCTTACCGCCGGTGCTTCGCTGATTCTCGCCGGCATCGGCGTCGCCAGCATCGCCCAGGGCGAGGCCCAGATCACCTCGCTGCAGAACACCATCAGCCAGTACCAGGGCACCATCGCCAGCGACCAGCAGAGCCTGACCAGCGACCAGCAACAGGTGGCCGCCCTCGGCGGGCTGAGCATGAGCCTGTCACTGGTGATCACCGACGTTACCGACATGACGACGGCGCTAGGTGCGCTGGACACCAGCTGGAACGTGCTGTCCGGGGAGCTGGGCACGGCTGCCAGCGATGTCGGGCTTGCCGAGAATGCCCAGCAAGCCCTGGTGGCCCAGGTCTGGTTCGATGCGGCCTGCAGCACCTGGCAAAGCATTCTCGGGTTCGTTCAGAACATGCAGGCCAATAATGCGCCGCAGCCGGTGGTGGTCAGCATCGGCCAGTGATCAGGCAACGGGGTTGGGGTGGATGACCCGGCGTCCATCGGCGCTGGGCCGATTGATGAACAGGCTGTCGAGCAAGGGGCTGTCGGATTGCAGCACGGCATTCCAGTTCGCCGAACGATGGATGTAGCGCCGGCGCAGCAACGCCATCTCTCCGTCCTCCAAGGGGCGCCGGGCCAGCAGCTTTTGTGCGATGCCCTGCAACGCCTCGGGCAATACCCAGCGCTCGGGCGCCAGCGGCACGCCGGCCTGCAGCGCCAGGTCATGCATCATTTGCAGGGAAATCTGCGACAGGCCACCGCTGACCTGCCGCTCGCCCTGGACCCAGGCGCGCACGCGCTTTTCCCGCTGGATATCACGCTTGGGCACGAACGGTTGATCGACGCTCTGGCTCAGCAAACGCACACTCAGCCCCTGTGCCTCCCACTCCTGTCGATGCCGCTCCAGGCACTGGCTCGCCAGTTGCCATGCCCGGCTCTGCTCCACTGCCACATGGGCCCATTCGACGCTGCTGAAGGGTCGCGCCAGCACCAGCTTTTCCTCGATTTCATCCGGATAGCCACCGCCGATATCGCAGTGGTCCCCCGGCAGCAGCACGTCGTTGTGGCTGGCGACCAGGGGGAAGTTGAAGCGTCGCTCGTCCGCCGCCGCCAGTTGCACCACCTGCCGTGCCATGCCGCCGTGCACACCGAGGCGCAGGCCGTCGAAGTCGGCATTGGCGGCGCTGAAGTTGCCCT
>DQAA01000555.1:0-170 GCA_003523465.1 Pseudomonas sp. | reverse complement strand
GGCTATCACCGAACACCGCCCGCAGCCCCTGCAGGTCGTTGGCCAGATGCCGCGCTGCCGCCGCACCACGGCTGAAACCGAACAGATCGACCTCGACAGCGGCGATGGCGACATCAGGATTTCCAGCACGAAACTCATCGAGCAGCGCCCGCACCTGCCCGGGCACCTGC
>DQAA01000552.1 GCA_003523465.1 Pseudomonas sp. | reverse complement strand
CCCATTGCCTGGGCCGAGGCCAGGGCGTCGGCGCCCCGGGTATCACGACGCTTGGGATCGGCGCCTTTTTCCAGCAGGTAATCGACGATGGCGACGCGGTTGAACATGGCCGCCATCATCAAGGCGGTACGCCCGTCACCGGCGGCGGCATCCGGGTCGATGCCCTGCTCCACCAACAGCCGGACCATCTCCAGATTGCCCTTGAACGCCGCGCCCGCAACGGGCAACTGGCCGTTGTCGTTGGCGATCGAGGGATCGGCGCCGTGTTCCAGCAATACCCGCACTGCGTCGAGATGGCCGTGATAGCTGGCGAGCATCAACAGGGTGTCGCCCTTCTGGTTGCGCAGATTGGCCGGCAGGCCTTTTTCCAGCAGGCGCTGGAGCATGTCGGCGTCGCCCTGGCGGGCCCGGTCGAACACCTGTTCGGCAAAAGCCTGCTGTTCATCGGCGCTCATGCTGGCGGGCTGTTGGTCGGACATCGGGAACCTCCTGAACGGGACAAGGCCAAATCGGTTGTCAGGGGTTGATCCGCAATCGACAGGAATAATTCCCTCGGAACACCCTGAAAAACCAGCCATGCAAAATGCACTGTGCAAAATGCACGACCTTGCACGATGCACGACAGGTACTTTGGCTCAATTTTTTAAGGCATTGATTTAAAAGGATTTTTTATTCCTGAAAAGCTGGCACGCTCGCTGCACCCATCACTCCATGTCTGCCACTTAACAGCCAGGAGCTGATATGGACCTCATTCAGGAAAAATTCGCATCGGTATTCTCCGCTTACCAGGTCACCACCCAGGCCCGTCCGGATGGCGGGGTACTGCTGACCCTGCGTTCGGCTGATGGCAAGCAAACCCGTCGCTGCTTGTCCTACGCCCAACTGCACAATGCCGAGCAACTGTCCTGGGCGATCAGCGCGATTCGCCGCGACCTGGCCGAGCAGGCAAGCGAATTGCCAGTGATTTCGATGCTGCAGAGCCAGCAGCGCTTTGCTCTGCCGACGTACCGCTAAGCGACCTGCCAGAACGGAAAAAGCCCGCCGCGTAACTGCGCAGAGGGCTTTTTCATTGGCAGCTCAAGTCATCGAGCGTCAGGCAGCCTGGGGATGCTTCGCCTGCTCTTCGAAGAAATGCTGCAGCAGCATCAGCACGTCTTCTTCCTTGAGGAAGACCTTCCGGTTAGGGAGGACGGCGTTGACCGATGAGAACGTGCGCTTGGCCTGACGGACGATACGCTCAGGCCATTTCGACTCGGGAACACCCAGATCCACCAGGTCGTCATACAGCGAGAGCGCCTCCTGGGCGATCATCGCGCGGATGTTCTCGATCTCCAGCAGCGAATCCAGTGCTGCGGCCCATTCGTCGAAGCGCGCTACCAGCGCCTTTCGAGCGAAGTCGTTGAGCTTCATGATTTCGGCCTTCCTGACTTCACCGTTGTCGGTCGCCTGAATGGCGGCGATCAATGCATGGCAGGCTGCCCGATCATCGCGGATCGCTTGTTGCGCTTTGTCGTCCACCGACACGATGTCAGCGTCTCCTTCCAGTTGAGCGAAGGTTTCATCGATAAAGTGCATGCAATCCGCGAGATTGCCGTTGTAATCGCTGAGCAGGCCGAAAATACCCTTGCGCAGTTCCTCGGCGTGTTGCTCATCGACTTCCAGCTTGTACTCTTTCTTCAGGTCCATGAGGTCCTGGTCGTTCTTGGTCCCGGTGGAGAACAGGTCCATGTAACGAATACTTGCCTTCATCTCACCGATCTGTTTGCGCAGCTCTGCCTCTTGCGACTCCGCAACCTTGATCTTGTTGACGAACAAATACAGGTTGAGACCCAGGGAGGCGAGCGTCGCACCGCCGCGCAGGGTTTCATAGATCCTCGGATAACGGACCGTGAGCATCGTGAAGCGGTGCTGGAAACGCGCGTAGCGTCCGGTTGGCGCCACGAAAGCGTTGGCCCGGGGACGGGTAGGTACCTGCCCTGTACGGTGCAGATAGGCGTTGTACCCCATGGACACCAGGCCCTTGACCTTGAAATAGGTCATCCCCACGCCAAAGCCGACGACCCCCGCCTGCATGACGATATCCATGGCCGAGCGATCAGGCCGGGAGGTGAGGTGCGTGTAGCTTTTCGGGTCCAGGTTGTGCTTGCGAATCCAGGACTCATTGAACCAGTTGCGCAGGGTCGGAAACTTCAAGGTGAACGACTCGCGGTATTTCTCCAGCTTTTCATAGCGGGCAAAAAGCGCCACGCCTTTGTCATCCATCAGTTGAATGGTGGAGTTCAATACATGCAGGCCATGAGAAAGATTGGTCAGGTCATTGGACTTCTTGATCAATGTTTCGAGCTTGCCGTCATAGACCGTGGCGTGGCCTGAAAGCTCGGTCGTCAAAGTCCGCAGTTCCGGATGACGTGAATCCGGATCGACCAGCACCCACAACTCATCCCCGACCTGCAGCACACTGACGCCGGCATCGGCGAGCCGTGCAAGCGTCAGGAAGGTACGACCAATAGTTAAAATCGACGGCATGGTTCTCTCCAGAAAGAAAGGAATCAAACAGCACTAGTTACAATCGGAAGTCGACAAGGACGCATCGCTCAGCACCCGCTCGATCACGGCGTTCACCAATTCGGCGCTCAAGGAAGGATCAACGGAGGTCAGCAACAGGAACAGCCGAGCGTGGCTGTAGTCCTGATTGGCCCTGGCCAGGGCCTCGGCCCGCTCGATCGCACCTTCCAGGCTGATCAGTGCAGACTTGAGGACGCGAATGCGTTGGCGCTCGGACTGATACCAGGTGCTCCAATCCTCGATTAACGACACGCCTGCGGCGCTCACCAGCGTGCCGATCAACTCATCGAGTTGCCGCGACTTTTCATTGAGTTTGTCGAGTTCGGCGCCGCCGCGGACAATTTCGGCCTCCACGTCGCGCAGATACGACTCGAGTCGGCTCTGGCGATCTTCCAGCTCGAAGACCGACAGGCCTATATCCAGTCCGATCGAGACCACAGTCAGGACCAACGAAGCCTTGCCGGCAACACTGGCGACCTTGGTGAACCTGACGGCCGCTACCACCCGTGAGGTCTTGATGAGGTAGGCCGCTCGTGCGGCAGCGGCCAGGCCGCTGAAACCGGCAAGTACGGTCACAGCATCGTTGACCCGCGAGGAGCCAAGCATCCATTTCGCTGCCACTTGCCAGTTGTTCTTGTAGCTTTCCATCTTGCCGAGGGAGATCAGCTTGATGGAGGAATTCTGAAGACTGTCGATCCATCCGGGATAGACAGAAAGCCGCTCGTGCAATGCCTCATAGTCACTGCACTCCAGCGCAAGAATATCCAGGTCGTCGACCATCAGGCAGAACTGGTTGCTACGACGATTGATAAGCGCGGCAAGATCATCGCCCTGGCGATACAACCCGGTAAGGCGTTCGTACTTGCTCCTGGCGTTCTTCTCCATTTCCGGGAGAAAGGCATAGTGACGCTTTTGAATGGCGTCGCCCGCGCTATGGATGCCGACGTCGGTCAATGCCTTCTTGGCATCCTGCATTTCGCCGTCGAAATGAAAGGCGGTCGCGATATTGGCCAGATCAATGGCCGTATCGGTGACCATGCGCGTAGCGGAAGTGCCGATATCCTTCACGATATCGAGAAAATCGTCGAAGAAGCTCATTGGCCAGCCCTGCCCAGTGCAGTCCTTGCAACGACGAGGCAGGAAAAAAGATACGCACACGGTGTTCGTGAAGGCGAAGGCATTCAGTCCGCTCCCTGGAGTGATGGCGCATTGATACTACCATCAAAAATCCAGGGTGATAAAGATGCCTTGCCGGTGACCGCCGCTCAAACCAGGAAGGTGTCCTCGAGGGTTGGAAACGCTCGCGAAAGCTCGTTTCCAGTCAGCTCGACCTTGCGCCCCTCCTCGCTCTCGAACACCCGGACCAGCACCAGGTTCGGCTGCTCGCCAATATCGAACCACTGCGCCGTCCCCGCCGGGACACTGACCACATCTCCACGCTCACCCATCAGCGCATAGACATACTCGCCAATCCGCAGGCTCAGCAGCCCTCGTCCACTGACGAAGAATCGCAGGTCGGCACCTGCATGGCGGCGCTCGTCGATCAGACCCGCGCGGATCTCGTCCTTCTGCCCGTGCTCGGGATGAACGCTCAGGACTTCGACCACTCCGGCTCCCAAGGCTTCGACCTGCGCGCCCAGGGCAGCGATCACCTGCGCCGGCTCGGTACCCGGCCGGATACGCTCGGCAGGCGTCAGTTGCTCGAAACGCACGCCCTGCTCGGCCAGGGTCGCGGCGATATCGTCGGCGTGGGTGAGGACCTTGTTCGGGGTATCCGGGCTGGACTGGTGATAAACGCTGAGGATGCTCAAGGGGCAACTCCTGATCTTTCGAAATCTGGGAAAGGACGCTAGGCAGCGTCCTCTTTCAACCGGGTGGCAATGATAAAGGCTGCGGCCAGCGCCGCGACGCTGGCAATACTAAAGGTGAGGGTCGGGCCCAGCGCTTTCCAGCTGTAGCCGGCATACAGCGCACCCAGCGCACCGCCAGTGCCGGACAGGGCCGCGTAGAAGGCTTGCCCCTGCCCTTGCTGGCGCGCTCCGAAACTGCGCTGGACGAACGCGATGCAGGACGCATGAAAGGCACCGAAGGTCGCGGCGTGCATCAGTTGCGCCAGCAACAGCACCGCCAGATGCTCGGCGAAGGCGCCCAGCAGCATCCAGCGCAACGCCGCCAGCAGGAAACTCGCCAGCAACACCCGGCGCAGGGAAAACCGCGCCAGGATCCGGCTCATCACCACGAACAGCAGCACCTCCGCCAGCACCCCGAGGGCCCAGAGCAGGCCGATGATGCCGCGGCTGTAGCCAAGGCTTTCCAGATGCAGGGTGAGGAAGGTGTAGTACGGACCGTGGCTGAGCTGCATCAACGCCACGCAAACATAGAAAGCCAACACGCCGGGACGGGTCAGTTGCTTGAGAAAGCCGCCGCTGGCCGGCCGTTCGGCCTGCTCCCCCGGCTGCGCGTTGG
>DQAA01000346.1 GCA_003523465.1 Pseudomonas sp. | reverse complement strand
GCCTCGTCGGCCAGCGCGGCGGAGACTGCCGAGGCGATGTCCAGCTTGGGCATCAGCAGTTCCTTGTGCATCGCTGCACGGGCTACCTGGTAACGCGACCAGGTCGCACGGGTTTCGGGGTCGTCGGAGGCACTCAGTACCCGACGCAACTCCAGTTCGTCCGCTTCGTTATCCATCACCGCGGACAGCGATTCCTGCAAAGCTTCACGACTCATGGCGGTTCCTCTCTTGGCTGTCGCCGCTGTCTCAGGTTTCCTGCAACAACGGCTGCAGGGCTTTGTCTATGGCCTCCCGAGCGCGGAAAATCCGAGAGCGCACGGTACCCACCGGACACTGCATGACGCTGGCAATGTCCTCGTAACTCAGACCATCGAATTCACGTAAAGTTAACGCCGTACGCAAATCTTCTGGCAGTTGCTGAATGGTTCGATGGACGGTGCCTTCGATCTCATCTCGCAACAGCGAGCGTTCGGGGGATTCGAGATCCTTGAGGCCATGATCGCCATCGTAAAACTCTGCATCCTCTGAACTTACATCGCTGTCCGGTGGCCGCCGACCGCGGGACACCAGATAGTTTTTCGCCGTGTTGATCGCAATGCGGTACAGCCAGGTATAGAACGCGCTGTCACCACGAAAATTGCCAAGAGCACGGTAGGCCTTGATGAACGCTTCCTGCGCCACATCCTGGGCCTCATGGGTGTCGTGCACGAATCGCACGATCAACCCGAGAATCTTGTGCTGATACTTCAGCACCAACAGATCGAAAGCTCGCCTGTCGCCGCGCTGTACGCGCTCGACCAGCTGCTGATCCTCTTCCTGGGTTAGCATGAACACTCCTCGGTGAACCTGGAGGAGTGTCGCTTCGGCCATCGTTCAGGCTTGCAACCATAGACTCGGGCTTTGTGCAAAAGTTCTCCCCCTCCAGACAAGTTTCCTGCGGCCCTTGATTGGCTCGCACGAAAAACGCAGCGCGGTCGTGGCCGGCTGCGTCGATAAATCAGTCTTCTATACGTGGGCAACGGCTTAAACCGGCTGTTGCCTCCCGTCATCACGGCTGCTGACCTACAGGCAACCCTCTATGGATATTCACGATTCCAGGAAAGTTCCCACAAGCAGCAGGCAGAACTGTGTCATGACATGGAAATCTGGGCGTCGGGACTGCTATAAAGGCACCCCACCAAGCTTCACGATAGTTTCACAATGCCATAAACGCTTGACCATTGTGCCGATACCACTGCCCTTATTCCAGTGTCCTACGTGGTCGCCCCGCGCGGAAAATCCAAGACATGAGCCAACAATTCCAACATGACGTCCTCGTGATCGGCAGCGGTGCCGCGGGCCTGAGCCTCGCGCTGAACCTGCCCTCGCACCTGCGCATCGCCGTCCTGAGCAAGGGCGATCTGGCCAACGGTTCGACCTTCTGGGCCCAGGGCGGCGTCGCCGCTGTGCTCGACGACACAGATACCGTGCAGTCCCACGTCGAGGACACCCTCAACGCCGGCGGCGGCCTGTGCCATGAAGATGCCGTGCGCTTCACCGTCGAGCACAGCCGCGAGGCGATCCAGTGGCTGATCGACCAGGGCGTGCCTTTTACCCGCGACGAGCACGCCAGCGTAGACGACGGTGGTTTCGAGTTCCACCTGACCCGTGAAGGCGGCCACAGCCACCGGCGCATCATCCATGCCGCCGACGCCACCGGCGCAGCCATCTTCAAGACCCTCCTGGACCAGGCCCGGCAGCGACCGAACATCGAGCTGCTGGAACAGTGCGTCGCAGTCGACCTGATCACCGAGCGCCGTCTCGGCATCGACGGCGAACGCTGCCTGGGCGCCTACGTGCTCAACCGCGCCAGCGGCGAAGTCGACACCTACGGCGCACGCTTCACCGTGCTGGCCACCGGCGGCGCGGCCAAGGTCTACCTCTATACCAGCAACCCCGATGGCGCCTGCGGCGATGGCATCGCCATGGCCTGGCGTGCCGGTTGCCGGGTGGCCAACCTGGAGTTCAACCAGTTCCACCCCACCTGCCTGTACCACCCGCAGGCCAAGAGCTTCCTGATCACCGAAGCCCTGCGCGGCGAAGGCGGGCTGCTCAAGCTGCCCAACGGCGAACGTTTCATGGAGCGCTTCGACCCCCGCGCCGAACTGGCCCCGCGGGACATCGTGGCCCGGGCCATCGACCATGAAATGAAGCGCCTGGGCGTGGACTGCGTATATCTCGACATCAGCCACAAGCCGGCGGAGTTCGTCAAAAGCCACTTCCCCACTGTCTATGAGCGCTGCCTGACCTTCGGCATCGACATCACCCGCCAGCCGATCCCGGTCGTTCCGGCGGCCCACTACACCTGCGGCGGGGTGATGATCGACCAGGACGGCCGCACCGACGTGCCGGGCCTCTACGCCATCGGCGAAACCAGCTTCACCGGCCTGCACGGCGCCAACCGCATGGCCAGCAACTCGCTGCTGGAATGCTTCGTCTATGGCCGTTCGGCCGCCGCCGACATCCTCGCCCAGCTCGACCAGGTGGCCATGCCCCAGGCCCTGCCCTGCTGGGATGCGAGCCAGGTCACCGACTCCGACGAAGACGTGATCATTGCGCACAACTGGGACGAACTGCGGCGATTCATGTGGGACTACGTCGGCATCGTGCGTACCAGCAAGCGCCTGCAGCGCGCCGAGCACCGGGTGCGCCTGTTGCTGGACGAAATCGACGAGTTCTACAGCAACTACAAGGTCAGCCGCGACCTGATCGAGCTGCGCAACCTGGCCCAGGTCGCCGAGCTGATGATTCACTCGGCCATGCGCCGCAAGGAATCCCGCGGCCTGCACTACACCCTCGATTACCCGGACATGCTGCCCGAGGCCCGGGACACTATCCTGCAGCCGCCCACCTTTTCCGACTGAACTTCAAGCGCAACCGCAGGCGCCGGTGCTGCACCGGCTCCAGTGCGTCATGGACGATGCACTGGCTACGCGCGAACCACTGCCCCGCACGCCGAAACCGCAGGATTACCAGCCCCGGCAGCGCCATGCTGTCCGGACGCATCTGCACGGCATGCCAGCCACGGGCGGCGCTGAACAGCTGCCAGCCGAGGGCATCACGGCGCAGGCCGGTAATGGCGCGGGGATGGGTCAGGAGAATCTGCCGCGGAATGACCCAACAGGCATGGCCCAGGCACAGCGCCAGGCCGAGAAGGGATAGAAGCAGGGGAATCGCCAGCAGGATCAACGCGCCGATGGCCAGCGCCTGACAGGCGAGATAGAGCGCCAGCAGGACCTTCGAGCCCCGCCAGCGACACTCGAAGCGGTCACTTGGGCTGGACACGGTCCAGGATGATGCGAACCATGCGTTGCAGCTCGGGGTCTTCCGACTCGGTGCGCTCCATGAACCAGCCGAACATGTCCTGATCCTCGCAACTCAGCAGACGCACATACAGCTCGCGATCCGTCTCGTTCAGGGTCGAATAGACCTCCTGGGTGAAAGGTACCAGCAGAACGTCCAGTTCCAGCATGCCGCGGCGGCTGTGCCAGAACAGGCGGTTGAGTTCAGTTTGTTCGACCATGGGGGCCTCCTCGAAAAGGCGGCCAGTATACAGACCGAATCCGCGATGGGCACACGGCATTGGTCGAGTGAGCCGTGAGTCTGCTACCTATTTTTTCGATCGCACTTTATGATGGCCGCCAGTCTTGATTACCTGCGATGAACCATGGCCGCTTCCGCTTTTTTCTGCACCCTGTCCCATGAAGGCGTCCTCGCCGTCCGCGGTTCCGACGCTGGCAAGTTCCTGCAAGGTCAGCTGACCTGCCATCTCGGCTATCTCAACGAACACACCTCCAGCCTCGGCTCGCGCTGCATGCAGAAGGGCCGGATGCAGTCGAGCTTCCGCATCCTGCCGGAAGGCGACGGCTTCCTCCTGGCGATGACCCGCGAACTGCTCGAACCACAACTGGCAGACCTGAAGAAGTACGCGGTGTTTTCCAAGGCCAGGCTCACCGATGAGAGCGACGCCTGGACCCGCTTTGGCCTGAGCCAGGGCGCCGCAGCCCTGGCCGCCCTGGGCCTCGAAGTGCCCACCGAAGCCGGCGCGACCGTACGCCACGAAGGCCTGATCGCCATTTGCGTCTCCCCCGACCGTGTCGAACTCTGGGCCCCTGCCGCCCAGGCCGACGCCGTTCGCGAACAACTGGCCGCCCATCTGCCCGAAGGCGAGCTGGACGACTGGCTGCTGGGCCAGATCCGCGCCGGTATCGGCCAGGTGATGAAGCAGACCCGCGAGCTGTTCATCCCGCAAATGATCAACTTGCAGGCCGTCGGTGGTGTGAGCTTCAAGAAAGGCTGCTATACCGGGCAGGAAATCGTCGCGCGCATGCAGTATCTGGGCAAGCTCAAGCGTCGCCTGTACCGCCTGGCCCTGGCCGAAGGCGAAATGCCGGCGCCAGGCAGCGAAATCTTCTCGCCAACCCACGCCTCGTCGGTCGGTGAAGTGGTGATCGCCGCCCGTGGCGAACTGCTGGCAGTGCTGACCGCCGATTCCGTGGAAGACGGCAACCTGCATCTGGGCAGCCTCGAAGGCCCGCGCCTGAGCCTGCTGACCTTGCCTTACGAACTGGACCGCGACCGCGAAATCCAGCGCTGAACCCGCCCTGCCCTGCCGCGTGCCGGCAGGGCCATCCCTGAACGCGGGAGAAAGACACGATGAACACGCTGGCCAAGATGGTGCAAACGCAGTTGCTGCGCGCCATCGACAACGACGACCTGGTCCTGCCGACCCTGCCCGAGGTCGCCCTGAGCATCCGCGAGGCTGCGGAAGACACCGAGATCAGCGTCGCCGACCTGAGCAAGGTCATCGGCCGCGACGCCGCCCTGGCCGCGCGCCTGATCAAGGTGGTCAACAGTCCGCTGCTGCGGGCGATCACCGAAGTCACCGACCTGCAGACCGCCATTACCCGCCTCGGCGTCAACTACAGCTGCAACCTGGCCATCGGCCTGGTGATCGAACAGATCTTCCATGCCCGCTCGGAAGCGGTTGAGCAGAAAATGCGAGAAATCTGGGCGAAAAGCCTGGAAGTGGCGGGAGTCAGCTATGAACTGGCGGCGCGCTACACCGAATTGAAAGCCGACCAGGCAGCCCTGGCCGGACTGGTCCACCAGATCGGCGTGCTGCCGATCCTGACCTACGCCGAGGAACACAACGAACTGCTCTCCGACCCGGTGTGCCTGAACCATGTGATCGAGCAGATTCATCCGGTGCTGGGGGACAAGATCCTCAGTGTCTGGGAGTTTCCCGAGCAACTGGCCGGGCTGCCGGGCGAGATGCAGAACCCGGACCGGCATTCAGCGCAGGTGGACTACGTGGATATCGTGCAGATCGCGCGGTCGCTGTGCGACAACACCGGGCGCGAGCGACCGGTCACCGCGCTGCCGGCGTATCGGCACC
>DQAA01000038.1 GCA_003523465.1 Pseudomonas sp. | reverse complement strand
ACTGGCAGGCCAACCGCCACCCCGCCTCCCGCTGCGCCGCACTCAAGGCCTCGGGGCGTCCATCGTCCGGCTCGCCCTGCAGGCAGCGCACCAGACAGGCATGACAGCTCCCCGCCCGACAACTGTAGGGCACGCCACACCCCGCCTCGTTCAGGGCATCGAGCAGATTGCTGCCGGGCGCAACGGACCATTGGCGTTCGCCGACCTGCAAATCAGGCATTGCTGTTCATCTCCGCAAAATATTCATCGGCCAATCTAGGCCTGTTCTGACAGACAGGCCAAGAGAAACAGCAAAAACGATGCCGGGCGATCACCGACCAAGGTTGGACCACTGGCGCGTGAACCAAACGCAGAGCCGCGCTATACTGCCGCGCCTTTTTTGCGTCGGACATTTTGTCGCGGCGCGTCTGAAAGGTCGTTTCGACACCTCGGCCTGTCCGCGTCGGAATACCTATTGAATGTTCCCGTGTTTAAGAGGAGCGCGCTGCATGACCGTGATCAAGCAAGACGACCTGATTCAGAGCGTCGCCGATGCCCTGCAATTCATTTCGTACTACCACCCCGTCGATTTCATCCAGGCGATGCACGAGGCCTACCTGCGCGAGGAGTCGCCCGCCGCGCGTGACTCGATCGCCCAGATCCTGATCAACTCGCGCATGTGCGCCACCGGCCACCGCCCGATCTGCCAGGACACCGGTATCGTCACCGTGTTCGTCCGCGTCGGCATGGACGTGAGCTGGAACGGCGCCACCATGAGCGTCGACGACATGATCAACGAGGGCGTGCGTCGCGCCTACAACCTGCCGGACAACGTCCTGCGCGCCTCCATCCTGGCCGACCCGGCCGGGGCGCGTAAAAACACCAAGGACAACACCCCGGCGGTCATCCACTACTCCATCGTCCCGGGCAACACCGTGGAAGTGGACGTGGCGGCCAAGGGCGGCGGTTCCGAGAACAAGTCGAAGATGGCCATGCTCAACCCGTCCGACTCCATCGTCGACTGGGTACTGAAGACCGTTCCGACCATGGGCGCCGGCTGGTGCCCACCTGGCATGCTCGGCATCGGCATCGGCGGTACCGCCGAGAAGGCCGCGGTAATGGCCAAGGAAGTTCTGATGGAGTCGATCGACATCCACGAACTGAAAGCCCGCGGCCCGCAGAACCGTATCGAGGAAATGCGCCTCGAACTGTTCGACAAGGTCAACCAGCTGGGTATCGGTGCCCAGGGCCTCGGCGGCCTGACCACCGTGCTCGACGTGAAGATCATGGATTACCCGACCCACGCCGCTTCGCTGCCGGTGTGCATGATCCCGAACTGCGCTGCCACCCGTCACGCCCACTTCGTCCTGGACGGCTCCGGCCCGGCCGAGCTGGAAGCGCCGTCGCTGGACGCCTACCCGGAAATCGTCTGGGAAGCCGGCCCGTCGGCCCGCCGTGTCAACCTCGACACCCTGACCCCGGAAGACGTGCAGAGCTGGAAACCGGGCGAGACCATCCTGCTCAACGGCAAGATGCTCACCGGCCGCGACGCTGCGCACAAGCGCATGGTCGAAATGCTCAACCGTGGCGAAGAGCTGCCGGTGGACCTGAAAGGTCGCTTCATCTACTACGTTGGCCCGGTCGACCCGGTACGTGAAGAAGTGGTTGGCCCGGCTGGCCCGACCACCGCGACCCGCATGGACAAGTTCACCCGCCAGATCCTCGAGCAGACCGGTCTGCTGGGCATGATCGGCAAGTCCGAGCGTGGCCCGACCGCGATCGACGCGATCAAGGACAGCAAGGCCGTATACCTGATGGCCGTGGGCGGCGCCGCCTACCTGGTTGCTCAGGCGATCAAGAAATCCCAGGTCCTGGCCTTCGCCGAACTGGGCATGGAAGCGATCTACGAGTTCGAGGTCAAGGACATGCCGGTCACCGTCGCGGTGGACAGCAACGGTGAGTCCGTACACATCACCGGCCCTGCGATCTGGCAAAGCAAGATCGCCGAAAGCCTGGCGGTGGAAGTGAAGTAAGCCTTCCGGCTTGCTGATGTGAAAAAGCGGCGTGGGTCTCCCCCGCCGCTTTTTTCATGCCCGGGATTTATCCGCGGGCCACGGCCTTGAGCGGCACCGGCTCGGCGCTACGGCGCTGGCCCAGGTAACGGATGCAGCTCACCCGCAGGAACGAGGCGAAATTCACCACCTCGCCGCGATACTCCATCACCTCGTCGTACAGCTTGCTGATCAGCTGGTTGGTGGTCATGCCATCGACTTCGGCGATTTCCCGCAGCACATCCCAGAACTGGTTTTCCAGACGCAGCGTGGTCACCACCCCGCGAATGCGCAGCGAGCGGCTGCGGGATTCGTAGAGGATCGGATCGGCCTTGACGTACAGCTCGCACATGATCGCTACCTCACAGGGTGATGCGGGTACCCAGCAGGCCGAGGAAACCGGCGAGCCAGGCTGGATGAGCCGGCCAGGCCGGCGCCGTGGCGAGATTGCCCTGGACATGGGCCTGGGTCACATCGATGTCGATATAACGGCCGCCCGCCAGCTTCACCTCCGGCGCACAGGCCGGGTAGGCGCTGCATTCGCGGCCTTCCAGCACGCCTGCTGCCGCCAGCAATTGCGCACCGTGACACACCGCCGCGATCGGCTTGCCAGCCTGGTCGATGGCCTTCACCAGGGCCAGCACGTCCTCGTTCAGGCGCAGGTACTCCGGCGCACGACCACCGGGGATCACCAGCGCGTCGTAGTCTTCGGCCTTCACCTTGGCGAAATCGAAATTGAGACCGAAGTTGTGCCCAGGCTTCTCGCTGTAGGTCTGGTCGCCTTCGAAATCATGGATCGCGGTGCGCACCGACTGCCCCGCCTGCTTGCCCGGACACACCGCATGCACGGTATGCCCGACCATCTGCAGGGCCTGGAACGGCACCATCACTTCGTAGTCTTCGACGTAATCGCCCACCAGCATCAGAATCTTCTTGGCCGCCATTTCACGCTCTCCTTCGTATACAGGGGAAAAGATACCCAGACACGTTAGACCTCGCCGGACAGTTGCGGGTAATAGGCCAGTACTACGTCAGTTCCGTCGGTCCAGCAGATTGACCACCAGCCGGTCGAGCCAGCCCCAGATCCGCTGCTGCACCCGCCGCCACAATGGCCGGGCACGCCAGTCGTCGAGGCTGACTTCGCTGCTCAGGGCAAAGTCGCGAACGAAGCTCTCGGTCACCGCCTGGGTCAGGGCCGAGTCGATGGCCTCGACATTGGCCTCCAGGTTGAAGCGCAGGTTCCAGTGATCGAAGTTGCACGAGCCGATGCTCACCCAATCGTCCACCACCACCATCTTCAGGTGCAGGAAACACGGCTGGTACTCGAAGATCTTCACCCCGGCGCGCAGCAGGCGCGGGTAATAGCGATGGCCGGCGTAGCGCACCGAGGGGTGGTCGGTGCGCGGGCCGGTCAGCAGCAGGCGCACGTCGAC
>DQAA01000218.1 GCA_003523465.1 Pseudomonas sp. | reverse complement strand
CAAGGTGGAGTGAGTTTAGGACTGTTCATACGGCGCAGTCCTCGACTCCAGGTCCATATCCGCAGGCCATTCCACCTTCGGCGCCAGAAGCATCGCGACGTTGCACCACAGCACATCGTTGTGATCCCACGGCTCATCGGGAGGAGGCAGTGCCTCGGGGCCTTGCTGCATATAGGTGCAGACGTAGGCCCAGGCATGCTCGTTGGCACCCATGGCGGTCAGGGAAAAGCGGTCGATGACTTCGTTGGTACCCGGTTTGACGATGGAAAGCTCCACACCGCACCTGAACGTAGTTCCAGCGCTTACCCACCAGCGCTCGGCACGTACTTGTGACCAGTCGTAGGCCACAGGTATTACATGCCAGCGTTCGAAAGGGTTCCACCAGCGGAATTTGAAGTTGTAGGCGTAGAGGCGTTGGCGTTGGCGGTTGAAGCGAAGCGGCATGTCTCTAGGAGGAGCTACGTCGAACTTCCAGCTAAAAGAGATGCCCCAGACTCCAATGAGCATCACCCACACATACATCATCCACTTCTCGAAGCCGCGCACCTGATCCATTGACAGAAAAATCCAATGAAAAACGACAAGAAAAATGATTAAAACAGGCACGAACCAGATCATCAGCCCCCTGATAAGTGCAGACGAACGTGGAAGTTCCAGAAAAATTTCATCCTGATGATTGGGCGTATCGAGCCCTAGTGTTGGAATAACGTTGGGCAATTCGTCAGGGCCAGGTAGATCTTCCTGCCATCCTGTACAAGGGGGGACGAGTTTAGGTCTTCTCATTCGAAACCCCACCCCCACAATGTGCCGATCTTGTCTTCTTTCACGATCAGCCGAGCGACACCCGTTTCGTCACTTCTATCGGGCCAATAGGACAATTCAAGCTGGAGTGCGTGTATCTCGAGCTTTCCAAAAAAACTGATGGCGCCTTGGATTTCCAGCGCTCCCGACCCGGCATGGTGCAAAATGGCCGGCATCGTGGTTTCAGGCCGATAACCCGGACTCTTCCACGATGCTGGAGGCGGCAACGGTCCATTGCTCTTGCCGGAACAGCCGCTCGCGATGACCTCGCCCAAGGCCTGACCTGGCTGGTACACCTGCAACGTCCACTCATACCGCGAAGTGCCAGGGACATAGCCGGGCAAGACAATTCTGTAATCCAGAAAGAGCCCGGCGGGAACTGCATCTCCCAGGGGAATACCACCCGTCTGCTCGGCCTTTACCCTCATCGCTGCGTCGGCGGTCACACCCAGCAATGCAGCATTCAAGACACCAATCGCTGTATTCATATCCTCAGGGGTGGTCCAGCGGCGATGTTTTTCCGGAATGCCCCAGCGGGAATGGCGAGCCCACAATTCCAAGGCATCAGATTCCAGCTTTTTCGCCCAGACGGACAGGCCATATGCGATGAGAGCGAATACTACTGCGGCCCCAAGCGGAGCGAGCGCTAATGTTGCCGGGGCCAAGGAGCCCCCGATTCCAGCTACCGCTGAAATTCCTGCCGTGAAGGAAGCGGTCAAATAAACCCCGCTCGCCCATTGATCCCCCGCACGGTGTGTACGCCCCGCCGCCAAAGCAAACTGCACCCCCTCCGCCGCACTCGCCAGCGCCACAATAGCCCCGCCGTACTGCATGACCCGAAAGCCCAACGTAACCGTCTCCGTTGCCCCTGCTACTGCTCCCGCCACCTTGACCGTCAAATCGGGCCGAAAAATCTGGATCGCCGCCCCTGCGCTTTCAACCCCTGCCCCTATCACTCCAAACGACGCCGACATCACCGCCGCCACTGCTTCGGGATGCCCATCGCCCACCGTCTTGAGCAGGTTTTCGTAGCTCTTGATCAAGGCATCCACCTGGAAATACAGGCTGGTCAAGGCGAGCCCGCCAACGAATTTTCCAGACCCGGTGGCTTTTCCGGCATCGTGCAGGTTGCGCATGGCGTCCCTCGCCAATGTCCGGGCGCTCTCGGCATTGATGCTGATCTGACGTCTCACGTTCTGCATGCTGTCCGTGAGGGCGGTCGGGTCAATGGTGATGTGGCGCAGGACATCGTCGATGCCGCTGCCGACACCAGCCGCCAGGTTCTTCAGACGTGCCTGCAGTTCTTCTGCGCTCTCCATCGTCCACACCCTGATATCGATCAGGGTGGCGTGGCTGGCCGCCAGCGCAGGGGTGAAATGACCGCTCAGCAGCATTGCCCGCACCTTGCGCTCGGCCGGTTTGCGAAATTGCTTGTCGAGTTGCGCGATGAAACGCTGGGCCCCCTCGTAAAGCACTTCATTGAGCAATGTGAGGTACTCGCCGATCCTCAGCGAAATGGTGACCTGCGTCATATGCACCCCCTCCAGGCGCAGCAGGGCTTCCCGTTGCAGGTGCTTCATTAGCGCCGCGGAACGCTCCGAGAGCTGGCTACCGAGCGCATGGCTGGCAGACGCGCCAGCAGCGAGGTAGTGACTGACAAGCTGGCGGATGGGGAAGACTACCTTGTCATCGACCTGCTTGAGGGTGATGAAGGTCTTGAAGGCGTGATAGGTCCGAGTCAGTTCGCCATTGAGGAGGTCGTCGACCAGTTGCTCGAGTGCCCCTTTGTCGTTGCCCGTCAGGATCCTGTAATAGAGGCTGTCGTAATTCTCCAACTCCCTCAGCCAGTGCTTCCTGGTGTAGCGATCGGTCACCCCGCCGGCCAGGCATGTCCCGTTCATGCGGATCTGGGCCTCCACCGACTCCATCGATGTGACGCTGTAGTCGTGCATGGCCGCCAACCGGAACGCGGGACCGTGGTACTGGCTCACGTAAGGCTCGGCGACCTGGTCGATGATGCTTTGCCAGGCGGCCAGGGTGTTCTTGTAGCGGGTCTCGAAGTCCGAGCGGGCCTGCTCGTCGTAGCGTTCTGCAAGTCGCTCGTCGGAGTCGGCCTGCCTGATGCGGATCAGGCGTTCGGTTTCCGCTTCAATGTCGAGATTGGCAACGACCGACTTGGCGGCAGGTTGCATCTGGTTGCGCTCGCGAATCGCCTTGTCCCGGTCCTTGATGTCCTGGGTCGCGATATCCGCCGCCCGACGGCGTTGTTCGAGACGAATTCCAAGCAACGCCTCGGACGTGAAAAGCTCGAAGATGCGCTGCGGCACCGCGCGCCATTCCTGCATGGCCTGGTACCGCGCCACCCGCTGCGCGTTCACCTCCTGCACCACTCCGATGGGGTCGGGCAGCACGAGGGCCAGCACGCCTTTGGGCAGGTTGTATTTCTCGGTCACCGTGCGCACGTGGGCGGCAAGGGCGCGCAGGCGGTGATTGCGTCCGTGGAAACCGTGCACGCTGTGGAAGTCGCCCGACTTGGGTTGGGCATATTCGAGGACCTGCTCCACCTGCAGGTTATTTTCCGTCATGGCGATGCCAATGCTGTCGGGGGCGTCGCGGGCGGTCTTGAGGTCGAGCTTGTAGAAGCGGTCGTCCAGGTTCACGCCATCGACCACGCCACCGCGCAGGTAATCGTCCAGCACCTTCTTCGGCCAGGGATCGTTGGCGAAGGCGAGCCAGGCAGTGGTGTATCTGTCGGTATCGATGTTGAGAAAGGACGCTGGAATGTCGTGGCCCCGGGCGATGCAGAACTGGTCCAGGGGCTGCGGCTCTTCACGGGGTACCTCGCACGGGCGGAACTGACGCAACAAGCCTTCGGGGGTCACCTGGTAGGCCTGCCATTCCTTCTGGTCGAGCATCACATAGAGAAAACCCTGGCGCAGGGTACGTGGCTGCCCGAGGCGCATGTACACGGCCTTGACGTCAGGCTCGTAGGAGACCTTCCAGGCCTGGGTCTTCCAGGGCTCCGGGGCATAAGCGGCGCGCAGCGGCAGGATCGGCAGGCCGCTGCGCTGGCAGGCCTTGCAGTTTTCGACTGGAACCGGGTCGCTCCCATAGGTGATGTTTTCGAGGTTGAGGGCGAAATTGAAGCTGGTGTCGAAGTTCATGAACAGTTCTCCGCTCGATGCAGGTCGGCAGAGAAACGCAGATCGGATTGGACGGCCATTCAGTGCTTCCTGCGATTTCCATGGGAATGAATTCCGCAGAGATGCTGAAGACCGATGCGCTACCGGTATATAGGAAATTTCCTAACTAACCCACTGAAATGACTGAGCTTTCAAATATCAAACTGACAGCCACGCAGCCCGATCAAGGCTGCTCGAACAACAACGCCCTTCCCTCCACCGACGCCAGCACACACTCCACCCGATGCCCACACCCCGCCGCTACCAGCATCCGCCGGGGCTTTTCCGGTTTGAGCAGTTCCCGCTCGTAGGCCGCGTAGCCCAGGCCGCGCTGCAATCTGAAGGGCCCTTGCAGCATCGCCGCGCAGGACTTGTCGAGCACCGGATAGAACGCGCCCTTCCCCGCGCTGCTGTCCAGCCCGCCTTCGAGGTAATCCACCCGTGCCGCGATATAGCGTGCCCGAGCCGTCCGGGCATCGCCCGGCAACCAGGCCGGCAGCCCGTCGGTGCCATATTTCCAGGCGTTGTACCCCGGACACGCCTCCGTGGGCTCGGCCATGACGAAGCCGTCTCCCTGCATCACCGGCCGTACCGGGTCGAAATACAGCCAGCTCCCCGGATCGGCGATCACATAGCGCAGTTCCACCCCCGCCGGCGG
>DQAA01000519.1 GCA_003523465.1 Pseudomonas sp. | reverse complement strand
AGCAGCCCTGATCAGGGCTGCTGCTGTTCGCCGGCAGGAGCTGCGGCGGGCTGTTCCGCCTGTTCCGGCTCCTTGGCGCGACGGTTTTCCTGGTGCCAGTGCAAGGCGATCAGGATCAGGGTCGGCACGCCGAGCAGGGCGGTGATGAGGAAGAAGTCGTGATAGCCGAACTTCTCCACCAGCACCCCCGAATAGCCGCCGATCAGGCGTGGCAGCAGGAGCATGATCGAGCTGAGCAGGGCGTACTGGGTGGCGGAGAACTTCAGGTTGGTCAGGCTCGACAGGTAGGCGACGAAGGCCGAAGTGGCCAGGCCCGAGCTGAAGTTGTCGAGGGAAATGGTCACCACCAGCATCTGCAGGTTCGGGCCCATGTCGGCCAGCATCAGGAACAGGATGTTGGTGGCCGCCGACGCAGCGCCGCCGATGAACAGGATCGGCAGGATGCCGAAGCGCACGATCAGCAGGCCGCCCACGCCAGCACCGAGCAGGGTCATGATCAGGCCGAAGATCTTGCTGACGCTGGCGATCTGGTCCTTGGTGAAGCCCTGGTCGATGTAGAACACGTTGGCCATGACGCCCATCACGGTGTCCGACATACGGTAGGTGGCGATCAGTCCGAGCAACAGCAGCGCCTGCCAGCGATAGCGATGGATGAAGTCGTTGACCGGCGTCAGCACCGGCGCCAGGCCGCGGCGGCCCATGGCCGAGAGGCACAGGCAGGTCAGGGTGGTGTAGAGGATGGCGCGCAGGAAGGCGCGGTCTTCGAGGAGCAGGTCGAGCAGGCTGACGCCGTCGAACAGCACGCTGGCGAAATCGGTGTTGTACAGCTGGGTGAACATCGCCGGCACCGAGACCAGCAGCACGATCAGCACGAACACCGAGATCAACTGGTGACTGAAACCGTAGCGTGCGGCCTGCAGTTGGGTGCGCAGGGAGACCGGCGGTTCGCGCATCAGCAAGGTGGTCAGCAGGGCGGGCAGCATCATCAGGCCGAACAGCACGTAGGTGCCGGTCCAGGCCTTGTGCATGTAGCTGAAACCGGTGGAACCGAACCACTCGGCGAAGACCAGTGCACCCGCGGTGGCGAGGAGGGCAGCGACTCGGTAGCCGGCCATGTAGCTGGCGGCGAGGGCGGCCTGGCGCTGGTCGTCGGCGATTTCCAGGCGGTAGGCGTCGACGGCGATGTCCTGGGTGGCAGAGGCGAAGGCCACCAGCACCGCGAGGGCGATCAGCCAGGAAAGGTGCTTTTGCGGATCACAAAAGCCCATGCCGACCAGGCCGATCACCACCAGGATCTGTGACAGCACCAGCCAGGAGCGGCGCCGTCCCAGCTTGCCGAGCAACGGCAGGCGCCATTGGTCGAGCAGCGGAGACCAGACCCACTTGAAGGCATAGGCCAGGCCGATCAGGCTCGCGTAGCCGATGGTTTCCCGGGCTACTCCAGCCTCGCGCAACCAGACCGAGAGCGTGGAGAACACCAGCATGTAAGGCAGGCCGGCAGCGAAGCCGAGCAGCAGAAGTACCACGGTCGACGGGCTGGCATAGGCAGCAAGCGCAGCGCGCCAGGTTTTACGGGGCATGGGCCAACATCTGCCTCAGGATTACGGACACAAAGCGCGCACTCTAACTGGTGTGATCCATCGGACGCCAGCCATGCCGCGTCATATCGACGCGATTGTTGCGCAGGCTGACCCCTTCGGCGCGCAAGCGCGCCCGTTGTTCATCGCCCGAAGGCGTACCTTGTTCAAGGCTGAGCCGACCGCCGGCTCCGAGTACCCGGTGCCAGGGCAGGCGCGTATCAGGCGGCAACTGGCTCAGGGTACGTCCGACCCAGCGCGCAGCGCGGCCCAGGCCGGCCATTTGAGCCAGTTCGCCATAGCTGGTCACCTTGCCCGGCGGGATCTGGTTGAGCACCAGGTACAGCGCCGTTCGTCGGCCTTCCGGGCTTTCCTGGGTCATGTCCGGGGCGCCATTCATTCGCGGGTTTTTCCTGTGGCGGCACACACGGGGACATACCTGGTAATTGAACTCATTGGCATTGGTCGGGTCTTTCCTTGCTCTGGTGCTGGGCATCCGGATAATGCCCGACTTTTTTCGCGAACCTGAACCTCAGTGCTGCTTATGTATTCTAGAACCCTGTTGTGCCTTGCAATGGTCGGCGTATGCGCGCCGGCTCTCGCCGATACCGTCTGGATGAAGAATGGTGACCGCCTGAGCGGCAAGATCAAGGTGTTCGATGGCGGCAAGCTGCTGCTGCAAACGCCTTATGGCGGCTCCATCGCCCTGGACTGGAAGCAGGTCAAGACCCTGGAAAGCGACCAGGAACTGCTGGTCAAGCAGGACGAATACAACGGCGAGCGGGCCAAGTCGCTGCAGGCTGCCGAGCAGGGCAAGGTCACCCTGGCCAACGGTGAGGCGCCGAAGACCGTCGAACTGGCGAGCATCCAGCAGATCATGAAGCCCAAGCCGGTGGTCGAGGACCTGATCTGGAAAGGCAATGTCGATCTGGCCCTGGACTACAAGCGCGCCGAAACCAACACCGACGACTACGACATCGACTTCAAGACCACCGCCCGTCACGGCCGCTGGCGGCACAACGCCGAAGGCGAATACAACCGCGACAGCAAGGACGACGTCACCACCACCAACAACTGGAGCGCCGAGTACGCCCTCGACCGTTTCATCACCGAGAAGTGGTTCTGGCAGGGTCGCCTGGAATACAAGCGCGACCATATCGAAGACCTGGCGCGCCAGCGCACCGTGGGTACCGGCCCGGGCTACCAGTTCTGGGACGACGAACTCGGCGCCTTCTCCCTTGGCTCGCTGCTCAACCGCACCGATTACCAATATGCCGACGGCGGCAAGGACAACTTCTATTCCGTCGGCATGAAGTGGAACTACAACCGCTTCCTGGTGGGCAAGACCGTCGAGTTGTTCACCAACGGTGAAGTCGGCAAGCCGCTGGGCAATGTCGCCGACTACAGCCTCGATGCCGAAATCGGCCTGCGCTACAAGGTCACCGAGTGGGCCTCGCTCAATCTCAAGGCGGAGAAGGACATCATCAGCGGTACCAACGACAGCGATCTGGACAAGACCCGCTATACCGCCGGCTTCGGCGTGACCTGGTAACGCCGTCCAGGGAAACGGCCCCCTTGGCAGCGGCAACGATAATGATTAGCTTGTCGCTATCACCGCCCGCGCCGGGCGGCCCGTTTTTCCCAGGAGTCCAGACGTGAGCGCCAACGCAGCCAGGCCAGCCCGAGAATTGCTGTTGAAAGAGTACCGCGGGGTGCTCTCGACCCATTCCAAGTCCATGCCCGGCTTTCCGTTCGGCTCCGTGGTGCCGTACTGCCTGGATGCCGACGGCAACCCGCTGATCCTGATCAGCCGCATCGCCCAGCACACCCACAACCTGCAGAAAGACCCGAAGTGCTCCCTGCTGGTGGGTGAGCGGGGCGCCGAGGATGTCCAGGCCGTAGGCCGCCTGACCGTCCTGGCCGAAGCACGCAAGCTGGAGCAGACCGAGGCCATCGAGGCTGCCGCCGAGCGCTACTACCGCTACTTCCCCGAGTCGCGCAATTACCACAGCGCCCATGATTTCGATTTCTGGGTGCTGGAACCGGTGCGCCACCGCTACATCGGCGGTTTCGGCGCCATCCACTGGATCGACCAACTGACCCTGGCCAACCCTTTCGCGGGCAAGGCCGAGCTGAGCATGGTCGAACACATGAACAGCGATCACGCCAAGGCCATCGCCCACTATGTGACCCTCAGCGGCCTGCCGGACGCGGTACCGGCGCAACTGGCCGGCATCGACAGCGAGGGCATGCACCTGCGCATCGGCCAGGCGCTGTACTGGCTGGCCTTTCCGGAGCCTTGCAACACGCCGACACAAGTGCGCGAAGCCTTGGTTTTGCTGGCCCACGCCGAGAAATGGCCGCAGATGCAGGCAGCCGAGGCTTGAAATTACGAGCTAAAGTTACCATCTGGGGTCTATTGGAAGATGTCTTCCGCTGAGGAAACCTCGATGCGTGCCTTTCTACTGTTGTTTCTCGTTTTCCCGATCCTGGAGCTGTACGTCTTTTTCAAGGTGAGCAGCTCCATCGGCTTCTTCCCGGCGTTGCTGCTGATCTTCGCCGGTTCCGCCCTGGGCCTGCTGGTGGTGCGGGTGGCTGGCCTGGCGACCGCACTGCGTACCCGTGACAGCCTGCAGCGCGGCGAAATGCCTGCCGAAGAGATGTTCCACGGCCTGATGCTGGCGCTGGGTGGTGGCCTGTTGCTGATCCCCGGTTTCATCAGCGACGTCTTCGGTCTGCTCCTGCTGCTGCCGTTCGTCCGTCGCCTGCTCGGACGCAAGCTGCGCCAGCGCGCCGAGGCCCATGCCATGCGCCAGCGGGCCTTTGCCGAAGACTTCAGGAACAACCAGCCCGGTCAGCCTGGCGCCCAGGGTCGCAACCCGCGGCAGCCGAATGTGATCGAAGGCGAGTACGAGCATCGGGATTCCTGATTTTTCCCGGTATCGAGAACAAGGGGCCTGTGTGGCCCCTTGTTCATTTCCAGGCATTTCAAAAAAAAACATTTGCGAGCCTTGTAATCCCCTTGGCCGCCCCTATGTATGGGTCACCGCAAGGTTTCTGGGCATTTCGCACCAGACAAAGACACCCGTGGCCTGTCTCGGCAAGCCACGACCGGCAACGCCGGAAGCATCCACCCGCCGGTACAGACACCGGCCGATGAAAACCACAATCAGGAGAGATCGACAATGAAGCTTCGTCCTCTGCATGACCGCGTCGTTATCCGCCGCAGCGAAGAAGAATCGAAAACCGCGGGCGGTATCGTTCTGCCAGGCTCGGCTGCCGAAAAGCCAAACCGTGGCGAAGTCGTCGCCGTTGGCACCGGTCGTATCCTGGACAGCGGCGAAGTGCGCGCACTGGCCGTGAAAGTGGGTGACAAAGTGGTTTTCGGCCCTTACTCGGGCAGCAACACTGTGAAAGTTGACGGCGAAGACCTGCTGGTAATGAGCGAGAACGAAATCCTCGCCGTTGTCGAAGCTTGATTCCGCTGGTTTCCCGTTACTCCAAAGTATTCAAGGATTAAACGATCATGGCTGCTAAAGACGTAAAATTCGGCGATTCCGCCCGCAAGAAAATGCTCGTTGGTGTCAACGTCCTGGCTGACGCTGTAAAAGCGACCCTGGGCCCGAAAGGCCGCAACGTTGTGCTGTCGAAGAGCTTCGGTGCTCCGACCATCACCAAGGACGGCGTTTCCGTCGCCAAAGAGATCGAGCTGAAAGACGCCTTCGAGAACATGGGCGCCCAGCTGCTGAAAGACGTTGCCTCCAAGGCCAACGACGAAGCCGGTGACGGCACCACCACCGCTACCGTACTGGCCCAGGCCATCGTCAGCGAAGGTCTGAAATCGGTTGCCGCCGGCATGAACCCGATGGACCTGAAGCGCGGCATCGACAAGGCGACCATCGCCATCGTCAAGGAACTGAAAGCCCTGTCCAAGCCATGCGCCGACTCCAAGGCCATCGCTCAGGTAGGCACCATCTCCGCCAACTCCGACAACTCCATCGGCGACATCATTGCCGAAGCCATGGAAAAAGTCGGTAAAGAAGGCGTGATCACCGTCGAAGAAGGCTCGGGCCTGGAAAACGAACTGTCCGTCGTCGAAGGCATGCAGTTCGACCGTGGCTACCTGTCCCCGTACTTCGTCAACAAGCCGGACACCATGGTTGCCGAGCTGGAAGGCCCGCTGCTGCTGCTGGTCGACAAGAAGATCTCCAACATCCGCGAACTGCTGCCAGTCCTGGAAGCCGTTGCCAAGTCCGGTCGTCCGCTGCTGATCGTGGCTGAAGACGTCGAAGGCGAAGCGCTGGCGACCCTGGTCGTCAACAACATGCGCGGCATCGTCAAGGTTGCCGCGGTCAAGGCACCTGGCTTCGGCGACCGCCGCAAGGCCATGCTGCAGGACATCGCTGTCCTGACCGGCGGTACCGTGATCTCCGAAGAAATCGGCCTGAGCCTGGAATCCGCTACCCTGGAGCACCTGGGCAACGCCAAGCGCGTCACCCTGTCCAAGGAAAACACCACCATCATCGACGGTGCTGGTGCAGAGTCCGACATCGAAGCACGCGTCAAGCAGATCCGTGCCCAGATCGAAGAAACTTCCTCCGACTACGACCGTGAAAAACTGCAAGAGCGCCTGGCCAAGCTGGCTGGCGGTGTTGCCGTGATCAAGGTCGGTGCCGGCACCGAAGTTGAAATGAAAGAGAAGAAAGCCCGCGTTGAAGACGCCCTGCACGCTACCCGTGCTGCCGTCGAAGAAGGCGTGGTACCTGGCGGTGGCGTTGCCCTGGTTCGTTCGCTGCAAGCGATCGCTGACCTGCGCGGCGACAACGAAGACCAGAACGTCGGTATCGCCCTGCTGCGTCGCGCTGTTGAAGCGCCACTGCGCCAGATCGTTGCCAACGCCGGCGACGAGCCAAGCGTCGTGGTCGACAAGGTCAAGCAAGGTTCGGGCAACTTCGGTTACAACGCTGCTACCGGCGAGTACGGCGACATGATCGAAATGGGCATCCTGGACCCGGCCAAGGTTACCCGTTCGGCGCTGCAAGCTGCAGCTTCGATCGGCGGCCTGATGATCACCACCGAAGCCATGGTTGCCGACCTGCCGGAAGACAAGTCCGGTGGCGGCATGCCTGACATGGGTGGCATGGGCGGTATGGGTGGCATGGGCGGCATGATGTAAGCCAGCCTCACCCTGCTGCACGAAAGAGCCCCGCTATATGCGGGGCTTTTTTATGCCTGTTGTCCGGGGCGGTGGCGCTTATCCCGCCTGGGCAACCTTGCTCGCTTCAGCACGTTGCACCGGGGCCTTGCGGCGATACAGCACCAGGTAATAGCAGCCCAGCCCGATCAACCAGCAGAACACCGCGGTCCAGACGTTGTGCGAGAAGAAATGCGCCCCTTGCAGCATGCGTCCGATGGAGAACACTGTCCCCAGCGCAAACGCGAAGCCCAGCGCGGCCCTGGCCATGCGCGGCCGGCGATCACGCAGCACGAAGAACAGCGCGAACAGGGTGAACCCGGTGGCAGCATGGCCGCCGGGCCAGCAGCGACCCGGCTTGTCGGTCTGCGGCCGGGCCTCCAGCAGCTTGCTGTAGGTTTCCTGACCGCCGAACTCACTCAGGCTCCACGGGCATTGCACCGCCGTTACCGCTTTGAGCGGGGTGACAAAGCCCGTGGACAAGCCCATCGCCAGCACCAGGCAACCCAACTCCCGACGGATGGGCTTCAGCCGCTGCATGGCGAAGCTGGCGAGGAAGCCGACAATGGCGAACAGGCTGAAGCCGATCACCACCTGCTTGGCCCGGTCATGCAGGATGTCTTCGAGGAAATAGCTGTGGCGCCCGATGAACTGCCCGGCGGCGTGATCGAAGAACTGGTTGGCCAGGATCATGTCCAGGTCGGTCAATTCCAGGAGTATCAGGATCACTGCGGTTAACAGGGGAATGCCCAATACGATCCACGGATTGAGCGGGCGCGACGGACGGAAATCGTTGCTTGCGGGCATGGGCGATCCTGACGGGACGGGGGACAACCGGCGATTCTCCACCTCGCCACATGGGCCATTCGTGAATCCGTCGTGAAAAAAACGTCAGGTGACAATATCGTCCGAATGCCCTAGCAGGTTGTCTACTATGACCGTAAGCTGCGCCACCTGAAGGCCATCAGCAGACGATGAAGAGGGACGCCATGCGCATTCTATTGGTTGAAGACAACCGCGATATCCTGGCCAACCTGGCCGATTACCTGGGGCTCAAGGGCTACACCGTGGACTGCGCCCAGGACGGTCTGTCCGGCCTGCACCTGGCCGCCACCGAACACTACGACCTGATCGTCCTCGACATCATGTTGCCCGGCATCGACGGCTATACCCTGTGCAAACGCCTGCGTGAGGATGCCCGCCGCGACACGCCGGTGATCATGCTCACTGCCCGCGACCAGCTGGATGACCGCCTGCAGGGCTTCCGCTCCGGCGCCGACGATTACCTGCTCAAGCCCTTCGCGCTGTCTGAACTGGCTGCCCGCATCGAAGCGGTGCTGCGCCGGGCCCAGGGCGGCGGGCGTCGCAGCCTGCAGGTCGGCGACCTGAGCTACGACCTCGACACCCTCGAAGTCACCCGCCAGGGCCGTCATCTCAAGCTCAACCCGGTCGGGCTCAAGCTGCTCGCCGTGCTGATGCAGAAAAGCCCGCACGTCCTGCGTCGCGAAGTCCTGGAAGATGCCCTGTGGGGCGACGACTGCCCGGACAGCGACAGCCTGCGCAGTCACGTCCACCAGTTGCGCCAGGTGATCGACAAACCGTTCGACAAGCCGCTGCTGCACACGGTGCACGGTGTCGGTTATCGCCTGGCCGAGGGCCGAGATGGAGTTTAAGCAGAGCCTCGCGCAACGGATCATCATCGCCTTCGCGCTGATGAGCGCGCTGGTGGCCGGGGCGTTCGCCTTCGGCATCGTGGCCACCGTGCACTTGGTCGAGGAGCGGTTGATTTCCTCGGTGCTCGGCGGTGACCTGCAACGCCTGCTGTTGATGGACAGCGTCAGCGAATGGAGCCACCGGCCGCGGCCGGACCAGTTGTTCTACTATAGCGGCGGGCGCGACGATTTCGCCTTGCCGTCGGACCTGCGCCACCTCAACCCCGGCTTCCACGAAGTGTTCCGCGAGCACCTGTCGTACCACGCCATGGTCGAGGTGGTGGATGGCCGGCGCTACGTGCTGCTACAGGACCAGAGCGACTTCGAAGAGCGCGAGCGGGTGCTGTTCGCCGTGGTGGTGGTGGGCTTCGTGCTCAGCCTGGCGCTGGCGGTGTTCCTCGGCTGGGTGCTTGCACGGCGGGTGATGGCCCCGGTGAT
>DQAA01000082.1:2061-2861 GCA_003523465.1 Pseudomonas sp. | reverse complement strand
GTTCTTCGCGCAACGGGCCGGCGCTGCGTTCGGCGCCATGCTCCAGGTGCAGGCGGCCCTCTTCCAGCTCCAGTTCGATATTCACCCCGGCGGCGAATTTCTTTTCCAGGTCATGGCAATAGGTGGCGTAGGCATCGATCCAGGCCTCGATCACGAACAGGTGCCGGCCCACTTCATTGATGCTGAAGCTGCCTTCCCAGCGGTCATTGCCGAGAAAGCTCATGTTCAGGCTGCGCCAGCGCCGGCTATGGGCCTGACGCCAGTTCAGGGTCACCGCCAGCACATCGTGGCCATCGGCGTAGACCGTGCTGCCCACCGTCACCGTGCGGCCGGTTTCGGTCTTCACCGCATAGAGGCCGGCGTCGAGCACCGGGGTGGTGTTCTCGATCACCACCCGTGGCAGCAACAGCGCCTGGGACAGGGTCAACGGATCGTCGGCGGGATTGTCGGCGGCGGCCATGCGCTCGGTTACGAAAGGCTCATTGCGGGTCATCGAACATCGCTCCGTTACGGCGTGGCGGTAAGGGTTCAGAGCAATGGCAGGCGCGGGGGTTCAATAAAAAGTGAGCGTTGTCGGGAGAAAGAAGTCCAAGCGAAAGACACGATCAACGTCCTTGCGAGGTGCAGCGATGAACATCCCTATCCCGGCGGAAACGCCCGATCCGAATATCGACGACCCGACCCTGCCACCACCGGTGCCCGATGAGGAAGATCCGGAAGGCGTGCCGGTCAAACCGACCATGCCGCCGACCGTGGGTGATCCGCCGAGCGAGGAGCCTCCGGTGAAAGGTTGAGCGTAG
>DQAA01000082.1:0-2006 GCA_003523465.1 Pseudomonas sp. | reverse complement strand
TCGGACCGCCGCACCGCAGCGATGAGGCCCAGGAGAACGACTCAGTTCCGCTTGAGTTCCTCGATGCTGATCTCGCGCATCCTGAACTTCTGCACCTTGCCCGTCACCGTCATCGGGAATTCGTCGACGAAGCGGAAATGCCGCGGGGTCTTGAAGTGGGCGATGCGGCTCTTGCACCAGGCCTGAAGCTCCACATCGGTGGCGGTATGGCCGGGGTGGAACTTGATCCAGGCGACGATCTCCTCGCCGTAACGCTCGTCGGGAATGCCGATCACCTGCACGTCCGCCACCGCCGGGTGGGTGAAGAAGAACTCCTCCAGCTCCCGCGGGTAAATGTTCTCGCCGCCACGGATGATCATGTCCTTGTTGCGCCCGGCGATGCACACGTAGCCCTGCTCGTCCATGCTCGCCAGGTCGCCGGTGTGCATCCAGCCCGCCGGGTCGATGGCTTCGGCAGTGGCCGAGGGGTTGCCCCAGTAGCCGAGCATCACGCTGTAGCCACGGGTGCAGAGTTCGCCGATCTGCCCGCGGGCAACCACGCAGCCATGCTCGTCGACGATCTTGCTTTCCAGTTGCGGCTGGGTCCGCCCGACCGTGGTCACGCGCACTTCCAGCTCATCGTCCGGGCCGGTCTGCAGGGACACCGGGCTGGTTTCGGTCATGCCGTAGGCGATCTGCACTTCGCTCATGTGCAACTCGCTGATGACCCGGCGCATCACTTCGATCGGGCAGATGGCCCCGGCCATGATCCCGGTGCGCAGGCAGGACAGGTCGTAGTCGGCGCGCTGCGGCTGGTCGAGCACGGCGATGAACATGGTCGGTACGCCATACAGTGCGGTGGCGCGTTCCTCGGCAACAGTCTGCAGAGTGAGGGCCGGGTCGAAGGCGTCGTTGGGGTAGATCATGGTGCTGCCGTGGGTCATGCAGCCGAGGTTGCCCATGACCATGCCGAAGCAGTGGTACAGCGGCACCGGGATGACCATCCGATCATGCTCGGTGAGGCCGAGGCTTTCGCCGACCATGTAGCCGTTGTTGAGGATGTTGTAGTGACTGAGGGTGGCGCCCTTGGGGAAGCCGGTGGTGCCGGAGGTGTACTGCAGCAGGGCGATGTCCTGCGCCACGGGACGGGGGTGGTCCGCGCGCAGCGGTTCGTGGGAAGCCAGCGTCCGCCACGGTATCGCCCCCGGCGCAGGCTGGGTCAGCTCCCGGCGCTGCTCCGCGAGCTTCTTCAGCGGCAGCCGCAGCCCGAGCCGCATCAGGGTCGACATGCTCTCGGTGATGTCCACGGCCACCACGTGCTCCACGGCGAGGTCCTTGGGCATCCGGGTGATCGAGGTGGCGATCTTGTCCCACGCAATCACCACGCGTGCACCGTGGTCCTCGAACTGATGGCGCAGCTCCGGTGCCGTGTAGAGGGGGTTGTGCTCCACCACAATCGCCCCCAGGCGCAGCACCGCGTAGAACGCCACGATGTGCTGGGGGCAGTTGGGCAGCACGAGTGCCACGCGATCCCCCGCCTGGACCCCCATGATCCGCAGACCCTCGGCCGCCCGCTGGACCTGCTCGCCGAGCTGCGCGTAGGTCATCCCGGCGCCGAAGAACTCCACGGCGGTCTTGGCACCGTGGCGGGCCACGGACTTCTCGAGCATGTGCACCAGCGACGTCTCGGGCAGGTCCAGGTCGCGGGGCACCCCCGGGTCGTAGCTCGCCGTCCACGGTCGGGCCGTCAGGAAGTCTCGGGAATTCGCGTCAGACATGTGTGCGAGGTTACCCGTCCGTCCGTTCGGGCGCATGGAACCCGCGTTCCGTCCTACTCCGTGACGGTTCGATTCCGCCGCACGGGGCTCCGCGGTGGGCCCACACAGGCGGGGCCACCTCGATAGACTGCGGGGAACCCGCCACCGGATCTCCCGCCGAAACGAGGCACCCGCATGTCCCCCTCCTCAGCCCGCCCCTCAGCCCGCGACCCGTTCGACGACGGCGCGGCGCCCTGGACGGACCGGACA
>DQAA01000129.1:3213-3366 GCA_003523465.1 Pseudomonas sp. | reverse complement strand
GTCCGGTGGCGAGCGCCAGCGCGTAGCGATTGCCAGGGCGCTGGTGTGCGAGCCCCAGGTGCTGATCTGCGATGAAGTGACGTCGGCGCTGGATGTCTCGGTGCAGGCGGCGATCCTCGCGCTGCTGCGGGAGTTGCAGGAGGAGGGGATGAC
>DQAA01000129.1:217-3195 GCA_003523465.1 Pseudomonas sp. | reverse complement strand
GACGGGCGGATCATCGAGCAGGGCGCTTGCGGCGAGGTGCTGGACCGGCCGCAAAGCGCTTATGTCGAGGGGTTGGTGGCGCAGGCGAAGTTCTTGCGCTGACGGCGCCTACGGGACCGCTTCGGCCATGGGCTTGCGTGCCAGCAACGCAAACAGCAGGAGCAAGCCCAGCCCGGCACTCAGGTACACCGGGGGCAGGGACGAGAAGCAGGTGATCCACACCGGGAAGGCGCTGGCCGCGACCAGTGGCGGGTTGCCGGAGGTGGTGATCAGCTTGATGGTCAACGCCAGCAGCATCGAGTACAGCACGACGCCGAAGACGCCCCAGTTCAGCCAGGCGTCGGCGAAGAACACTGCATTGGAGGTGGCGCCGCTCGGCCCGCCCCATTGCAGTTCGGCCACCTCCCGCTCCAGGTGGATCTGCTCCAGGCCCAGCATCCAGGCCAGCGGGCGGATCGAGCGCCCGAGCACGTAGTCACCCTCAAGGATCTCCTGCTGGTAGCGGAACCAGTCCACCGCCGTGACGTAGGGAATCCACGCAATGCGATTGGCGATCAGGGCCAGCTGGGATTCGCGACCGAACAGGCTGTAGTGCTCGGGCACGTCGGACAGCAATGCGGGCGGCTTCTTGACCACCTGTTTCTGCTGCTGCACCCGCATCACCGCAAGCCAGTGCTCCAGCGGTCGCAGTGCTGCGCCGAGAGGACGCAACGGCGCGGGTCCGTCAGCCTCGACCACCGCGACCGGCATCAGCGTCATGGGCGTGTTCATGGGCGCCTCGGCGGGGTACAGCGCCGCGATCCTGCCGCTGGCCAGCACGTACATCATGGCGACGCTCAGGACAAAGGCGAGCACCGTGGCAGCCAGGTTCTTCCAGTTGCCGCGCATCAGCCAGACACCCATCAAGGGCACGCTGACGCAGAGGAAGGCCGCCTTGGACAGCGACAGCGAGGTGCCGAGGATGAACAGCGCCAGCACCAGGTGGCGCCAGCGTTTGCCTTCCCACCAGGCGTGGGCGATGAGCAGCGGCATCAGGGCCTGGCTGAGGATGGCGAAGCTGTAGTTGACCAGGCCGGCATTGCCGGTCTGGCCGCGCATGAAGGTGTTGCGGTAGTCGGCCAGTTGTTCGGCACTGGCGCCCTGCAACGAGGCCAACAGCGGCACTCGCTCGGCAGCGCTGCACACTGCCCAGAGGGTCAGCAGGTAAAGGATGACGATGAGTGCCATGAGCAGGTCGGGGCGCCGGGGCAGGTTCAGGGTCGCTGCCAGGCGATCGGCCCAGGCCACCGGCAACCAGCGATAGGCAAGGATGAAACTGACGGAGCTGGCCAGCAGGGCGATGAACAGGGTCAGGACCGGCTCGAGCGGATAACGGGCGAAGCCGATCAGGTTCTGCGGCAGGTAATAGGCCGCGAACATCAGCAGCGGCAGGACGAACAGCCAGTGCTTCCTGAGGAGGTCAAACATGGAGTGGATCCCTCGGTGGTCTGCCTGGGCGGGCACACCGCAAATGAACGAGCACCCGCGAGCCAGGCAGCTCGCGAGGGCGTTTCGCAACGGGGGACGTTTATATAGAAGGGGGTCGGCGGGTTATGTAGGGGTGGGCAGCAAGACCTGTAGGAATCCGCGTCAGTGCAAGGGGAGTGGTGCCGGGTGAGCCTTCGACGTCAGTGCTGTGTCTCCATTCCGGTGCACCTGTCGCGCAAGAAATCCCCTACGTGCGCCATTCTGGCCCGCAATGTGCTTTTACAGCTTCCAACGATTACTGATCGTTCGATCAGGTCCGCGCAAACCCGCCAATCACAAGGCCTGCGCAGACAGACTCAATCAGCCGCGTAGTCCTGGGATGACAGACATTTCCCAATAAACGCGGCGTTTATCGGAAGCGCTTAAATGTCCCTACTCGAACTGCTCGCACCGGCGGATGACGCCGCAGGCTGGAGCGCCGAGCTGAAATTGCGCTTTGTCGAGCGCGGGGGAAGGACCTGTATTGGTGCGCGCCGGCATTTCGGTCCTCTTTTGGTGCAGCGGCCGTTCTACCCCGAGGGCGCACCCTGCCATGTGTATGTGCTGCACCCCCCGGGTGGCGTGGTCGGCGGTGATCGCCTGACCCTCGACGTGCACCTGGAGCCCGGCACCCACGCGCTGCTGACCATGCCCGGCGCGACCAAGTTCTATCGCAGCGCGGGCCCTGTTTCGGTGCTCAAGCAACATTTTCACCTCGCCGAAGGCAGCACCCTGGAGTGGCTGCCCCACGGCAACATCTGCTTTCCCGGCGCCCGCGCCCGCCTGGAAAACCGCCTCAGCCTGGCTCCCGGCGCGCGGCTGCTGGCCTGGGAGACCCTGTGCCTGGGGCGCCCGGTAATGAACGAGACGTTCAGCCACGGTGCGGTCGATAGCCGCCTGCAGATCGAACTGCCCGACGATCCGGGTCTGCAGGAGCGCCTGCGTATCGACGGCGACAGCCTGCACAAGCTCGCCGGCTACCCCTTGCAAGCCACGTTTTGCGCAGCGCCGGCCAGCCCGGAACTGCTGGAACAGGCACGCACCCTTATCGAGCACCTTCCCGTACCCGCCGGGGCGACCCTGCTGGGGCAACTGCTGGTGGTCCGTTTGCTGGACCACGACAACCAGCGCCTTCAATCCACACTGATGCGNNGATGCGCCTGTGGTGCGCGCTGCGTCCGGCGATTACCGGCCTGGCGCCGTGCCCGCCGCGGATCTGGGCCACCTGAGAGAGCGACCATGGAGCTGACCCCGAGAGAGAAAGACAAACTGCTGCTGTTCACCGCCGCGCTGCTCGCCGAGCGCCGTCGGGACCGCGGCCTGAAGCTCAACTACCCGGAAGCGGTGGCGCTGATCAGCGCGGCGGTGATGGAGGGCGCCCGCGATGGCCGCACCGTCGCCGAACTGATGAACCTCGGCCGTGAAGTGCTGGGCCGCGACGAGGTGATGGAAGGCGTGGCGGAGATGATCCA
>DQAA01000129.1:0-150 GCA_003523465.1 Pseudomonas sp. | reverse complement strand
CCAGTGGCGATATCGAACTGAACGCCGGCCGCGAGACGATCAGCGTCAGCGTCGCCAACCACGGCGACCGGCCGGTGCAGGTGGGCTCGCACTATCACTTCTACGAGGTCAACGACACCCTGGTGTTCGAGCGCGAGGCCACCCGCGGCT
>DQAA01000128.1:4659-7655 GCA_003523465.1 Pseudomonas sp. | reverse complement strand
TGCTGGACTATGCGACCACCAAGGCGGCGATCGTGGCCTTCACCAAGGCGCTGGCCAAGCAGGTGGTGGAGCGCGGCATCCGGGTCAATGCGGTGGCGCCGGGGCCGATCTGGACGGTGCTGCAGCCCAGCGGCGGGCAGCCGGCGGAGAAGATTCCGCATTTCGGCGAGCAGGTGCCGATGAAGCGGCCGGGGCAGCCGGCCGAATGCGCGCCGTTGTATGTGCTGCTGGCATCGCAGGAGTCGAGCTATATCACCGGGGAGGTGTTCGGCGTGACGGGGGGCAATCCGTTGCCTTGAACTGAATGGTTGCGGGACCGCACCGCAGTCCCGCAACCCGGCGAATCAGATCTCCCTGAGGAACTCCGAAACCAGTGCCAACCCTTGCTCCATCACCTGCCGGTTATTGGCATAGCCGATCCGCACATACCCCTCGATATCCAGCGCGCTGCCCGGCGTGAACATCACGCCCTTGGCCTCCAGCAGCTTCACGCAGAACTCCCGCGATGGCATGTCCACGTCGATCTTCAGCAGGGCAGTGGTCCCGGCCTTTGGCTTGACATAGGAAACCCTCGGCTCGCGGGCCACCCAGGCATCCAGCAGGGCCAGGTTGTCCCGGGTCATGGCATGGGCGCGATCGAGAATGTGCTGGCGACTCTCCAGGGCGATGCAGGCGAAATGATCGTCGAGCATGCCGACGCTGATGGTGTTGTAGTCACGATGGATCGACACCGCGTGAAGCAACGCCTGCGGCCCGACGATCCAGCCCAGGCGCAGGCCGGCCAGGGAGAAGGTCTTGGACATGCTCGCGGTGCTGATGCCTTTCTCGTACAGGTCGGCGATGGATACGGTAAAGCCGTCGCCGTGCTGGTCGGTGCCGCGGTAGACCTCGTCGCAGAGCAACCAGGCGTCCACCGAGCGGGCGATCTCGACGATCCGTTCAAGCATCCCGCGGTCCATCAGCGAGCCGGTGGGGTTGTTCGGGTTGTTCAGGGCGATGACCTTGGTCGTGCTGCCGACCATGCCGCGCAGCTCTTCCAGGTCCGGAAGGAAGGCGTTTTCCTCGCGCAGGCGCAGGATCGAAACCTCGGCGCCATAGCTTTCGGGAATCGAGTAGTGCTGCTGGTAAGTCGGCGCCACCGACACCACATGGTCGCCGGGCTCGACCAGGGTGGCGTAGACCAGGGCATTGGCACCGATGGCGCCGTGGGTAAGCACCACGTTTTCCCGCTGCTGGCGGTCGTACAGCGAAGCGATCAGGTCGCGCAGGCGCGGCGAGCCTTCGATGGCGCCATAGGTCAGTTTCATCGGCAGCAGCTCATCTAGGATGCTCTCGGTCTTGCCGGCGAACTCAAGCAATTGCCCAAGGGTGATGGACTCGACGCAGGTTTCCGCCAGGTTGTAGCGGCAGTGGTTTTCGTAGGCGTTCATCCAGATCTCGACGCCGAATTCCTTGATTTTCATTGGCTTGCCTCATGTTCTTCAAGTGGAGTGACAAATAGCCCGGGTGAACTATTTATAGCCATAAATTCCACCGTAGACAATAAGTCTCCTGAAGGATCGTAAAAAAACCCGCCGAAGCGGGCCTGGCTGAAGCTACGCCTGCTCTCGGAGGGCCTTGACCCACTTGTATACCGTCGCCCGCCCAAGGTTCAGCACGTTGGCCACGTAGTCCGCGGCGCTGCGGCCGTCGAAAGCGCCTTCGGCGTACAGGGCTTCGACCAGCGGGCGCTTGTCCTTCATGCCCAGGGTGCCGAGGGAGAGCTGGCGCTCGGCGAGCCAGGCGTGCAGGAAGGTATTGATGCGCTCCTGCCAGTCATCGCGGAACAGCGCCTCGGGCTGGGGCAGCAGGCGGCTGACCTGGAAGAAGGCATTCAGGGCCTCGCGGGCCTGGTCGAGCACGGCGAAATTCAGGTTGATGCACAGCAGGGCCTCGGCGTTGCCCTGGTCATCGCGCAGCACGCTGGTGATGGAGCGGATTTTCTGGCCATTCCAGTTGAGCTTTTCATAGGGACCGAGGCTGGACACCTGGTCGAAATCGCCAGGCAGCTCGTCCAGCGCCGAATCGTCGCCTAGCTGGCGCTTGGAGAAGTTGTTGGCGATGTGCACCACGGTCTGGCTGGCGAGGTCGTGGACAATGACCTCGGCATGGGGGAAGAGCANNAGAGCAGGGTGGCGATGCAGTCGGCGATGGTCTTGTAGTTGTCCAGTTTCTTCATGGGTGACGGCGGCGTCTGCGGAAAAGGGAGACATCATAGCCGCCACGCAAAAAAGATGAACCTCGGCGACAGCCTCCGGCTCAGAACAGGTAGTGACACCAGAACCGGAACTGACCAGAGGATTCAATGATGAACACACTGTTGCGTAGCGCGGGCTTTGCCCTGGCCTTCACCCTGGCGGGCGCGGTGCATGCGGCCCAGGATGCCGACGACTTCGTCGAGGACGCCTCGGCCAAGGGCGTCGCCGAAGTGGAAGCGGCCAAGCTGGCGGAAGAAAAAGGCATGGCGGCGGATGTGAAATTCTTCGCCGCGATGATGCTCAAGGACCACGGTGCAGCCAACGAGAAGTTGAAAGCCATCGCCGCNNGCGATGCCGACCTGATCGACAAGGCCAAGGCGATGATTCTCGAATTGCGGGGTGCCAAGTCGTTCGACCAGGCGTATGCCAATAACCAGGTCAACGCCCATGAGGCGACCATCAGGCTGTTCGATGACTACGCGAAGGATGGCAAGGATGCGGAGCTGAAGGCCTTTGCTGCCGAAACGCTGCCGACCCTGAAAGCCCACCTGGAAAAAGCCCGCCAGCTGGCCGCAGCCCATGGCGGCAGCTCGGTAGGTCCGGGTGCGACCACCCGCGATGCCGTCGATCCGGTGGTGCCGGGGCCTGGCGGGGTACCGACCACGCCGAAGGATCATTCGGAAACCACCAAGCCTTGATGTTGATGACCTCATCGCTGGCAAGCCAGCCATCCCAGGTGCTGCGTACACCGAACCTGTG
>DQAA01000128.1:0-4594 GCA_003523465.1 Pseudomonas sp. | reverse complement strand
ATGGGCATTGAATCCGGCCTTGAGGGCTTCGGCCTTGTCCTGGCTGGCGCCGAACCCGGTCAGGGCGACCACCGGCAGACGGTCGAAACGCGGATCGCTGCGTAACCGCGCGATCAGCTCCAGCCCGTTCATCACCGGCATGCCGAGGTCCGACAGGACCAGATCGAACACCGCGCCTTCCGCATCCAGCCGATCCAGTGCCTGGGCACCATTGCCGGCCAGGGTCACCTGGGCACCTTCCAGTTCCATCAGCGCCTTCATGATTTCGAGGATGTCCTCGGAGTCATCGACGATCAGCACCTTGAGCCCGAGGAAGTCCCCGGGGGTCTCGTCGAGTTCGCCAGCCACCGGTGCCTCGTCGCGGCTGTAGTGGGGTAGCCAGACGCTGAACGTGGCACCCCGTCCAAGCCCGGCAGACCTGGCCTCGACCCGACCGTGATGGGCTTCCACCAATTCGCGCACCAGGGCCAGGCCAATGCCCAGCCCGCCACGGTTCTGTCCGTTGCGGTGCTCCGGCACCTGGCCGAACATGTCGAAGATCAGCGGCAGCGCTTCGGCGGGGATGCCCTGGCCGTTGTCCTGGACGTCGAGACGCACCTGGGCGCCTTCATCGACCAGGCGCAGGCAGATCTGGCCGCCAGCGCCGGTGAACTTCAGGGCGTTGTTCAGCAGGTTCCAGATGATCTGCTCGATGCGCACCGGGTCCGCGTCGATCACCAGCGGCTCGTGGACATCGGCAGGCAATTGCAACTCGATGCAGATCTGCTCGCTGGCGGCATCGCCCTTGGCCACGCTGGCGATGTCGCTGAGCACCTGCTGCAACAGCACCGGCCCGCGATTGAGCTTGAGCTTGCCGGTGTTGATCCGCGACAGGTCGAGCAGGTCGTCGATGATCCGCGCCTGGCTGCGTACCGCGCCGAGAATGGTGTCCACGGCACGCCCGGCCACGGCATCGAGCTCACGCCCGGCATGGTCATCACCGTCGAGCCGTTCCTCTCCCCCACGACGAACNNCAGTTCGCCGTTGAGCTGGATGAGATTGAGCGGGTGCTTGAGCTCGTGGGACATGACCGCGAAGAACTCGTCCTTGAGCTTGCTGCTGGTACGGCTCTGTTGCAGTTGCCAGACCTGCTCGGACTCCTGGCGCTTCTTGTCGGTGATGTCCCGGCCGATCTTGGCGAAACCCTGCAGGCCGTTGTGCAGGGCGGTGGTCACGCCGCTGCAGAAGAAGCGGCTGCCGTCCTTGCGCTGCAACCAGCGTTCGTCGTCGGCGCGGCCGTCCTTGCGGGCCAGGCGCAGTTCTTCCTGGAGCACGCCGTTGTCACGGTCCTCGGGGAGGAAGATCAGTTCGGCAGAGCGCCCCAGCACTTCGTCCTCGCGATAGCCGAAGGTGCGCTCGGCGCCGCGGTTCCAGGTGGTGATCAGGCCCTGGGGGTCCATGGTCAGGATGATGAAGTCCTGGGTGCTTTCAGCCGCCAGGCGCAGGCGCTCTTCGCCTTCGCGGACCTGGTCCTCGGCCTGGCGCCGCTCGCTGATGTCGATGAAGGTCAGCACCGCGCCATCGATCAGGTCTTCGGTGGTGCGGTAGGGCAGCAGCCGGGCGATGTACCAGCGGCCGTCGTTGCTCGGCACCTCGCACTCGATGATGCGCAGGGACTCGAAGGCCGTCACGGCGTCATCGGCCATGCCCGGATAGTCGAGGCGGTGGGTGATGTCCAGCAGCGAGCGCCCGGTGTCCGAGGGGATGATGCTGAAGATCTCGGTGGCCCGCGGCGTATAGGACTTGATGCGCATGCGCCGGTCGACGAACACCGTGGCGATGTCGGTGGACGCGATGAGGTTTTGCAGGTCGTCGTTGATCTTGCCGGTTTCTTCGACCTTGCTCTTGAGCTCCTGGTTGACCGTGATCAGCTCTTCGTTGATCGACTGCAGCTCTTCCTTGCTGGTTTCCAGCTCTTCGGTGGTGGAGCGCAGCTCTTCGTTGATCGCCTGGAGTTCTTCGTTGGAGGCCTTGAGTTCCTCGGTGGAGGTCTCGGACTGCTCGACGGTGGCCTGCAGTTGCTCCTTGGTCCGCTGCAGCTCGCCTTCGAGTTGCGAAAGCACGCTGTCCTTGCCGTCGTCGCGCGGGCCCTTGACCTCGGCGCTCATGGTTTCCTCGACTTCGTCGAACAGCACCAGGACGAAATCGGCATCCAGGTCGCGGAACGGCCGGGCGACCATGTTGACGTAGTAGTTGCGCCCGTCGCGCTCCAGTTGCACGCGCCGCGCCTCGATGCTCTTGCCGGTCTGGAAGGCCTGGAACAGCGCGGTGCGCAGCTCGAGACGCAGTTCCGGCAGGACCTGCACCAGCAGGTTGTGCGAGGGTTCGCCGCCGACATAGCGCAGGAAACGCCCGGCGCGGTCGGACATATGCACGATGTCCGAATCCTGGTTGACCACCACGCTGGGCGGGCCGTATTGCTCCAGCACGCGCTGATGGACCTCGGCGAAGGACACCTTGCGTCGCTCCAGGTTGCGCTCGACATTGGGCAGGGAGAACCCGGTGAAGGCGTTGAGGGGCAGGGTAGGGGTCGGCCGGCCGAGGCTGGAACTGGCCTTGGCCCGGTAGATGCGGTTTTTCTTGTCTACCGGGGCGAACAGGTCGAGGCAGACGTCTGCCGATTCCGAGCTGCCGAGGAACAGGTAGCCGCCGGGGGCCAGGGCGAAATGGAACATCTGCAGGATGTCCGCCTGCACCTGGCGATCGAGGTAGATCAGCAGGTTGCGACAGCTGATCAGGTGCAGCTTGGAGAACGGCGGATCGCGCAGCAGGTTGTGCAGGGCGAACAGCACGCGCTCGCGGATTTCCTTCTTGACCCGGAAATGCGTCTGTTCCTTGGCGAAGTGCTGCCGCAGCCGCGCCGGCGGGATGTCGGTGACCACCGCCTCCGGGTAGACCCCGGCACGGCCAACGCCGATGGCGTGTTCGTCGATATCCGTGGCGAAGACCTGGAACTTGTGGGTGCTGTGGCTGAAATCCAGGTGATCGGCCAGGAGCATGGCGATGGAATAGGCTTCCTCGCCGGAAGAGCAGCCCGCCGACCAGGCGCGCACGATAGGGTCGGTCTCGCCAGTCAGCTCGAACAGGCGCGGGATGATCTCCCGCTCCAGCGCCTCGAAGGCCTCGCGATCGCGGAAGAAGTTGGTCACGCCGATCAGCATGTCATCGAGCAGGGCCGTGGCTTCTTCGGTGTTGGTATTGAGGAAGTCGCGGTAGGACGGCAGGTCGCTCAGGCGGTTGACCTGCATGCGCCGTTCGATGCGGCGCAGCACGGTGGCGCGTTTGTAATGCTTGAAGTCGTGGCCGGTGCGGGTGCGCAGGATGACGATGATCTCCCGCAGGGCGGCATCGGCGGCGCGTTCGTCCTCGGCGGTGTCGGGGTTGTGCATGGGCGGCTCGATCTCGTCGCCCAGGGGCAGCTCGATGTTGCGCATGTTCTCCCACAGCTCCACCAGCTTCTGCGGCATGTCCACCACCGGCAGGACGAAGTCGACCTGGCCGGTGGCGATGGCGTTGCGCGGCATGCTTTCGTATTCGGCATCGTCCAGGGACTGGGCCAGGGTCATGCCGCCTTGTTCCTTGACCCGGACCAGCCCGGCGCTGCCGTCGTTGCCGGCACCGGAGAGGACCACGCCGATGCTGCGATGGCGATGGGCATCGGCCATGGTGCGGAAGAACACATCGATGGCGATATGCCGCGGCTGGCCGCTGGGGCGCTCGGTGACCCGCAGGTAGCCGTCGAGCATCTCCAACTGCATGGCGGGGGAGATCAGGTAGACGTGGTTGGGCTCGACCGGGGTCGGCTTGGTCACCTGCTGGACCGGCATCCCCGTGACTTTCTGCAGGATGCGGTCGGCGCTGCTTTCATGCTCGGCCGAAAGGTGCATGACCACCACGAAGGCCATGCCGCTTTCGCTGGGCATTTCCTCGAAAAAATGCAGCAGCGCGGCTAGCCCGCCGGCGGAGGCGCCCAGACCGACGATGGGAAAGGGCAGGAAACTGGGGAGCGAGGTGTAGGGCGTTCTAGCCTGTAGCGTCTCGTCGGGTTTGTTCATCTACTTCATGCTCTGCTGACGCGTTAGGGCCGGCCAGTAAAAAGTCGCACAACCAAGGTGCCGCCTTCCTGGCGCAATTGCGGAAACTTTACCTCATAAATCGTGGAGCAGGGCTCAACGCCGAGGGTGAGCGGCGAGTTGCGCACGAACCTGGTCAAGATCGCTTTCGATGCCGCACAGCTGCATGTCCACCAACGCCACGGCACGGGTCATATGGCTGACCTGGGCCTGCAGGCGCTTGAGGCTGTCGAGATGGGCGGCGATGGAATCGCCCAGTTGGGCGCCCTGGACGAGATGCCGTGGCTGGAGCGGAGCGTCTTGCAGGCTCATCGGAGATTTCCCTGGCAGGAGGAGGTTCGATTCAGTTATGGACCTTGCGGATGGGTGGAAGGTTGCCTGACGAGATCGATTCTTTCACTTCACGTGCCCACCGCTTTGCGCAGCGGCACCTCCTTCAACAGCCACGACAAGCCGAACGCCACCCCGGCGATGCCGCTGGC
>DQAA01000130.1:3064-4271 GCA_003523465.1 Pseudomonas sp. | reverse complement strand
GGCAGACAAAGCGGCGGAAGTGGCGTCGTTGAAGCAATCCGGCGTGGTCGCCATGGTCGGCGACGGCATCAACGATGCCCCGGCCCTGGCCCGCGCCGAAATCGGCTTCGCCATGGCCGCCGCCGGTACCGACACCGCCATCGAGACCGCCGACGTCGCCTTGATGGACGACGACTTGCGCAAAATCCCGGCCTTCGTCAGGCTCTCGCGGCAAAGCGCGGCGATCCTGGTGCAGAACATCGTTCTGGCCCTGGGTATCAAGGCGATCTTCCTGGCGGTCACCTTTGCCGGCCTGGCCACCATGTGGATGGCCGTGTTCGCCGATATGGGCGTGAGCCTGCTGGTGGTCTTCAACGGGCTGCGCCTGCTGAGAAAGTAAGAGGATTTATGCTGAGTTCCGAGCTGAAGGCGTTCTACAGGGTGGCCCGCCTGGGCAGCATCACCCTTGCGGCAAAAAAGCTCGGGCTCAGCCAGCCGACGGTCACCACGCAGATCCGCAACCTGGAAAGCCATTACGGCGTCGAGCTGTTCTACCGTGGCGGCCGGCGTCTGGCCCTGAGCGAGGAAGGCGCGCGGCTGTTGCCGATGGTCCGCGACCTGCTCCAGCAGGAAGCCGATATCGAATTCTTCCTGCGCAACAGCGGCCAGCAGCAGGGCGCCTTGCGCGTGGCGGCGACCGCGCCGTACTACATCCTCGACCTGGTGAAGATCTTCCGCGAGCGCCTGCCGCAGGTAGAGGTGTCGGTGGAGATCGGTAACTCGCAGCAGGTCCTGGAGTTGCTGGAGGAGTACCGGGTGGATGTGGCCGCGTCGTCGCAGTTGCTCGAAGACAGCCGCCTGGTGCGGCGCATTCTCGGTACTGACCCGCTGGTGGTGGCGGTGCATCGCAGCCATCCGCTGGCCTCGCGTGAATCGGTGCCGCTGGCGGCGCTGGCCGGGCACTGCCTGCTGATGNNCGCGAGCAGGGCTCGACCACGCGCAAGCTGACCGAGCAGATGCTCGAAGAGGCGGGGGTGAAGGTCGGGGCGCTGCTGGAGATCGGCAGTCGCGAGTCCATCCGCGAGGCGGTGCTGAGGAATATCGGGATCAGCATCATTGCCAGGCATGAAGTGCCGCATAACCCGGAATTGCGGGTGCTCAGCCTGGAGGGGGCGCCGGTGATGCACGAGTATCTGTATTGCCTGAAGGAACGGCGCCAGGCGCGGTT
>DQAA01000130.1:0-3011 GCA_003523465.1 Pseudomonas sp. | reverse complement strand
CCCGCGATTGCGTCAGTGAATTCACCACAGTAATCGCGGGTGAACCCGCTCCCACAGGGTCCGCGGTCCTCCAACAAAAATCTGCCAATACCACTATCGGCAGCTTTTGCCCCAACGCCACGGAACCTTCGCAAAGCGTACCTAGCATGGCCCTCATTCGTTCGGTGAGGTCCTGTCATGAACAACACGCTTGCAAACCCCGGCGCCCGGTTGCGCATTCGCGGCATCAACAAACGCTTCGGCGCATTCAACGCCCTGCACGATGTCTCCCTCGACGTCGAGGCCGGCGAGCTGGTCTGCCTGCTCGGCCCGTCGGGCTGCGGCAAGACCACCCTGCTCCGGGCCATCGCCGGGTTATGGCCGTATGCCGAGGGCGAAGTGCGGTGTCCGGGTTGCGAGGCGGCGTTGTTCCTGTCGCAGCGGCCGTATCTGCCGCTGGGGATGTTGCGCACGGCGGTGGCCTACCCGGCGTTGGGGCTGCCGAGTGATGACGAGCGCCTGGCCCAGGCGCTGCGCGAGGTCAACCTCGGACACCTGGCGGACAAGCTGGAGGTCAGCAATGACTGGGGTCGCATCCTGTCGATCGGCGAGCAGCAGCGCCTGGCGTTTGCCCGGGTGCTGGTAAATCGGCCGCGAATCGTCTTTCTCGATGAATCCACATCGGCCATGGATGAGGGCCTGGAGCATGCCTTGTACGGCCTGCTGCGCGAGCGCATGAAGGACAGCATCCTGGTGAGCGTCGGGCACCGGGCAACATTGGCAGGGTTTCATAGCCATCATCTGTTGCTGGATGGAAATGGGGGGTGGCAGATCCAGTCGTAGCCGCGGGCAAGCCATGCGTCCAGTTCGCCAATACTCATGGAGCCGTCCTCGACTCCAGGTCCATATCGGCAGGCCATTCCACTTTCGGTGCCAGAAGCATCGCAACGTTGCACCACAGCACATCGTTGTGATCCCACGGCTCATCGGGAGGAGGCAGTGCGTCGGGGCCTTGCTGCATGTAGGTGCAGACGTAGGCCCAGGCATGCTCGTCGGCGCTCCCGGCGGTCAGGGGGAAGCGGTCGATCACTTCGTTGGTGCCCGGCTTGACAATGGAAAGCTCCACCCCGCGCCTGAATGTAGTTCCAGCGCCCACCGACCAGCGCTCAGCCCGGACTTGTGACCAGTCGTAGGCCACCGGTATCACACGCCAGCGTTCGAAAGGATTCCACCAGCGGTACTTGAAGTTGTAGGCGTAGATACGTTGACGAGTACGATTGAAACGAAGAGGCATATCTCTAGGGTGGGAAACATCAAATTTCCAGAAGAATAAAATGGACCATGCCCCAAACGGTATAGAGAGAATAAACATTGTCCACTCCTCAAAGCTCAGCTCACTCCATCCGGATAAAAAAAGCAGCCACACTACTAGCATCCAAATACTCAACAAGGGTACGAACCAGATTACTACCCCCCTGACAAGCGCCGACGAGCGCGGCAGCTCTAGAAAAACTTCATCCTGATGATTAGGCGTATCCAACCCAAGCGTCGGTTCAACAACGGGTGCTTCATAAGGACCGGGCAGATCCTCCCGCCAACCTGTACAAGGCGGAGTGAGTTTAGGGCTGTTCATACGGCGCAGTCCTCGACTCCAGGTCCATATCCGCAGGCCATTCCACCTTCGGCGCCAGGAGCATCGCGACGTTGCACCACAGCACATCGTTGTGATCCCACGGCTCATCGGGAGGCGGCAGTGCGTCGGGGCCTTGCTGCATGTAGGTGCAGACGTAGGCCCAGGCATGCTCGTTGGCGCCCATGGCGGTCAGGGAAAAGCGGTCGATGACCTCGTTGGTGCCCGGCTTGACGATGGAAAGCTCCACACCGCACCTGAACGTAGTTCCAGCGCCTACCCACCAGCGCTCGGCCCGTACTTGTGACCAGTCGTAGGCCACCGGTATTACACGGCAGCGCTCGAAAGGATTCCACCAGCAGTATTTGAAGTTGTAGGCGTAGATACGTTGGCGAGTGCGATTGAAGCGAAGAGGTTGATCTCGGGGTGCGGATACATCAAACCTCCAAGCGAGTGGAATTACCCAAGTTCCTGCGAGCACAGTGAATATAAAAAAGAACCATTCTGCAAAATCCAGAGTCCTTTCGGCTGACAAAAAGCTCCACAAAATATAAAGCATTTGAATGCTTAATATAGGCACAAACCAAATCACAACACTTCTGATAAGAGCCGACGCGCGCGGCAACTCTAGAAAAACTTCATCCTGATGATTAGGCGTATCCAACCCAAGCGTCGGTTCAACAACAGGAGGTTCATAAGGACCGGGCAGATCTTCCCGCCATCCGGTGCAAGGTGGAGTGAGTTTAGGACTGTTCATACGGCGCAGTCCTCGACTCCAGGTCCATATCCGCAGGCCATTCCACCTTCGGCGCCAGAAGCATCGCAACGTTGCACCACAGCACATCGTTGTGATCCCACGGCTCATCGGGAGGCGGCAACGCGTCGGGGCCTTGCTGCATGTAGGTGCAGACGTAGGCCCAGGCATACTCGTCGGCGCCCCCGGCGGTCAGAGGGAAGCGGTCGATCACTTCGTTGGTGCCCGGCTTGACTATGGAAAGCTCCACCCCGCGCCTGAACGTAGTTCCAGCGCCCACCGACCAGCGCTCAGCCCGCACTTGCGACCAGTCGTAAGCTACCGGTAGTACACGGCAGCGTTCGAACGGGTTCCACAAGCTGTATTTGAAGTTATAGGCGTAGAGACGTTGGCGAATGCGATTGAAACGAATAGGCATATCCCGAGGAGGAGAGATATCGAACCTCACACAAAAGAAGAGCGACCACACTATGGCTACTACCCCTGAGACAGCTATGAACCAAACTTCAAGACCCAAATTCTGTTCAGCTGAAAAAACAAGCCACATTAACGCGATAAGCAGTATGCACATAACCGGTGCAAACCAGATCACCAAGCCTCTGATAAGCGCCGACGCACGTGGCAGCTCTAGAAAAACTTCATCCTGAT
>DQAA01000085.1 GCA_003523465.1 Pseudomonas sp. | reverse complement strand
GTCGGCCGCGCCAACAACTTCGGCGGCCAGGGCCTGACCACCGTCACCGTGCGCGGCTTCACCACCGGCGAGTACTACCGCAACGGCTTCCCGATGAACCGTGGCTACCCCAACGCCCCCGACTCCAGCAGCGTCGAGCGCCTGGAAGTGATCCGCGGCCCGGCCACCAGCCTGTACGGCCGTGGCGACCCGGGCGGTACTTTCAACGTGGTCACCAAGCAGCCGTCGTCCGAGTCGAAAGTCACCCTCGGCAGCCAGCTCGACGACCAGGGCATGCATCGTGCGACCCTCGACGCTACTGGCGCGCTGAACAGCGACGGCAGCCTGGCCTATCGCCTCAACGTGCTCGGCGAAGGCGGCGAGAGCTTCCGTGACGATGTCGACAGCGAACGCTACGAAGTCGCGCCGGTGCTCAGCTGGCAGGTCAACGACGCCACGAAGATCGTTTTCGAAGGCGACTTCATGCGCAACAACCACCCGCTGGACCGTGGCCTGACCCGCTACGCCACGCAAAAAGGCAGCGCCTCGCGGGACACCAATATCTGGGAGAAAGGCAGCGACAACCTGCTGCACAACGACAACGACATGGCCCAGTTGCGCTTCGAGCACATGCTCAACGATGACTGGACCCTGGGCGGCGGTTTCCAGTACCTCGACGGCTCGCTGGACGGCAACGCGGTGGAAGCCAACGGCGCCCCGGCGGACGGCCGCACCCTGCAGCGCAACTTCAACTGGCGCCGCCTGGAGTGGACCGACCGCGACTTCCAGCTCAACCTCACCGGTCACTTCGACACCGGCGCCTTCGCCCACACCCTGCTGACCGGCGTGGAGTACGAAGACTACGACTACAACTCGATCATCATGCGGTCCTCGGCGGCCAACGGCACCTACCCGATCGACATCTACAACCCGGTCCTCGGCCAGCGGCGCCCGGCCCTGACCCGCACCACCACCCACGACCAGGAAAACCTCAAGACCTGGGCCTTCTTCATCCAGGACCAGGTGGCCCTGACCGAGCGCCTGAAAGCCTTGGCCGGCGTGCGCCTGGAGCGCTTCGAGCACGAGTACGATAACCTGCTGCCAGGCAGCACCGACTGGGACGCGGCGGACAACGCCGTCACCCCCCGCTTCGGCCTGCTCTACGACCTGAGCGACACCGTTGCGGTCTACGCCAACACCGCCCGCTCCTTCAAGCCCAACACCGGCGCCAGCCGTGACGGTGCCGGTTTCGAGCCGGAAAAAGGCAAGTCGTATGAACTGGGGATCAAGTGGGAAGCGCTGGAGCGCCAGTTGGCGGTGGACGCGGCGATCTACCACATCGTCAAGGAAAACGTGCTGACCCGCGACCCGATCGACCCCAACTACAGCATCGCCGCCGGCCAGGTGCGCAGCCGTGGCCTGGACATCAACATCGCCGGCAACATCACCCCGGAATGGCGGGTGATCGGTGGCTACGCCTACGTCGATGCCGAAGTGACCAAGGACAACCGCCTGCCCACCGGCACCCGCCTGGCGAACATCCCGCGCAACAGCTTCAGCCTGCTCAACACCTACGAATTCCAGGATGGCTTCGCCAAGGGCCTGGGGCTGGGTGTCGGGGTGAAATACGTCGACGACCGCAACGGCCAGACCGAAGCGGTGACCTACACCATGGAGCGCTACAGCGTCGTCGACCTGTTGAGCTTCTACAAGGTCAACGAGCACGTGCGGCTGAACCTGGACGTGAAGAACGTGTTCAACAAGGGGTATGACGAAGGGGCGTTCAACACCTATGCCTATCCGGGCGCGCCGCGCACGGTGCAGGCTGGGGTGGCGTATACCTTCTAAGCTGGCGCGATCTCGCAGAAGCGTGACTTGTCGGGTCACGCTCCACTTGCATCACGAACTCGGATAGTTTCGGTCAAGGCTCGCTTTCAGGATGTTGACCATTTCGTCTTCATGATCCCGGATCGGGTCCTTGCCCCAGCTCTTTGCCGGAGACGCCATCATCAGGTACTGCTTGATGCTGTCGATGCTCTGCTTGTGATAATGCTCCTGCTTTGCCGTGGGCATGTAGTTGCTCAGCCTGGAGTTCTTGCTGTGGCTGATCAAGCACAGGTTACCGAAGGCGTTCAGCCATTTGTCATCCAGTCGTGGCTGGTCCGACATCGGATTTTGCGGATAGTAATGCTCCACCGAACTGCGGAAGGTGAAGACGAACGACTTGAACGGCTCATTGCCCTTTCGCTGCTCCCACAACACGTAATCGAGCCAGTTGAACACCAAGTTGTTGTCGATGGCGCCATAGCGCAAGCGCGCGGCCATGTCGTCNNATAGATCAAGTCGTAATACGCCTCCCGTTGCCCCGCCACGGCCAGACCGCGATCGAACACGAATGAACGGGTCATCGCTTGCAGATAGCCCAGGTACTCTCCCGCCGTCCCCCCGGACTGTCGACGCAGGTAGCGCAAGGCCCCGGTCAGCCAGTACTTGTAGACCTGGCTCGGCGCCGAGACATGCAACGCACTTTGCAGCATCAGCAGACTGCGGTTGATCCCTGTTTCCTCATCCTCGCCGCCAAAGCTGGCGACGTAGCTGATGGCACGGTTTTCCGTGTACTTGAAGCGCTTCAGGCTCCAGCCATCAGTGGAGTTGTGGAACTCGCGCTTGATCACGAAATGGTCGTACAGCAGCTTGCAGTGCAGGAGGTCGAAGGCAAATGCCTTGACCTGCTCAGCCGCCTTTTCCCCGTTCAGCACATGCTCATCGAAGGCCGGCAGCAGTTGCTTGTCGTCCAGGGTCAGGCGCACGCCGCGTTCACCAAGATGGACCTGCAATACCTGCAGGAGGAAATTGGGGAAGTTGATCACCGAACTGAAGCGCTCCGGCGCGCCATCGTCCACGGTGTCGCCATTGGCCGACTTCCCCCCACTCGCGTTGACGGGCATGTCCAGGAGTTCGCTCAAGGTGATCCCGCTGCCCAGCCCTGGCAGGCCGACGGCACTGCCCGTGCTCATCAGGATCGTGCTCACCGCCTGAAAATCCACAGGCGTGAGACGGCCACCCGCATTGTCGAAAAGCGCCTCGCGCTGATCCGGGGTGAAACCCATCTGAACGTACTTCTCCATGTTCGCGCAGGCCTCCCAGATACGGTGCAGGCAGGCCTGGTCGTTCTCGTCGAGCTTTTCCAACAGGCGAGCCTTGAGCACCTCATGTTTTTCCAGCTGCTCGCCGCGGTTGTTCATCACCTCGAAATAGTGATTCAGGTCGGTCTGCGCAGGCACCTCGACGCGCATGATCTGCACTCGCTCGAACAGGTAGCTGGCGAAGTCCGGCAGCGGCATCTTGTCCTCGACCAGCTTGGGCAGCAGATAGCGGATCAGTCGGTAGCCAGCCAGTATCCCGCTGTTGATCTGTTCGGCCTCCAGATGCTCGCTGCCGTCGCCCGGCAGCGCGGCTTCAGTGATCGCCTTGAGGGTCGCCGTCGAACGCGGGCGGTTTTCGAATTCGACCTTCGGCGCCGCTGGCCACTCCAACTGACCGGGCAGGCGCTTGCGCAGGTAGAGCGCGAGAAGCGACAGCGTGGTCAGGCGCTGCTGGCCATCGAGCGTCTCGAACACTGCCGGACCCTGGCCAGCACGACGATCCACCACCAATGAACCCAGGTAGTAGTTGCGCGTGGTGCGTTGGCGGTCGAGCAGGCCATCGAGTACGTCCTGGAGCAGTTGCGCGATCTCGCCTTCTTCCCAGGCGTAATTGCGCTGGTACATGGGAATCAGGTAGCGCTCGGGGCCGCCGAGCAACTCACCGACACTCAGTTGGGTAATGGCTTCAGGCATGGAATTTCATCTCCTTGAACAGTACCAGCAGCTCGGGTTCGTTACGGACGCTGGTGGCCGTCGGCAACGGATGCGCAAGAAACTCCCGGGGGCGCGAGGCGCGCTGGATTACCCGGAACAGATTGCTCTCGCGAGCATGGTTATCGACGGTGGCCAGATGCACCGCATGCCTTTCCAGGCGCAGGCGATAAGCCCAGACGAAAGCCTTTTCGATGGCACGGGAGATGTCCTCCAAGCCGAAGGTGTCGATGTAGTAGATGAGCAGGCAATCGAACAGGCCGCGAACATAACGGTCGCCGGTGCGGCCACGGCCGTGGTAGCTGCCCAGGGTCGTCAATATCGCCTGCGCTCGTGGCTCCAGCGTTGTAGACGACTGCAGGTCTTTCAGTTGGCGCAGCGCGCTCACCTGGCGCTGGTAATGCACGGCCATCTCGAAGAACCGCCGGCCATTGATGATCGTCTGGTCGAGATGGAAGGGAAATCCGACGGGGCTCGCCCCTGCCTGCTCCAGCATGCGGTTCTGCAGATCGACCCAGTCGTGGGTCATGCGCAGTTGCGCCACTGCGGGATACTGCGTCCCGGCAGACAGGTTGACGCCCTTGAACAGGCCCACGTCCTCCTTGCCGAAATAGCGCGCCGACGCGCCCTCGGCCCAGCGGCGGATGCGGTACAGATAGCGCTCGAACAGTTCGGCCAGTTGCTCGCTTTCATAGTCCTCCCACCCGGACACCACCGCTGCCTTCTGCGCCGCCTCGGCAGGGTCGAATTCACGCAGATGGTAAGCCTTGAGCAGGTCATGGGGGTCCAGGTCACGGCCCCGTGCGTTCTGTGAGTCGAAGAACTGGAAGGCCTCGGAAATATCGTCGAGGGCAAAGCACACCACCTGGCAGCGGCCCAGTAGAAATTCGATGCGCGCTTCGCTGAACTCTTCGGCGGCCACCAGCCGGCGGATGGTCTGGTAGTTGCGTTGGAGATTGGTTAGCGAGACCTGGCTGGTGAACTCCGGATTGAGCAACTTGTTGTGCAACTCACTCAACCTTTCGCGCAACGCGGCAGACGCGAGCGTTTCCAGGCGGTCGGCGAACAGTGCCCGCACGATCAGCACCAAGGTGAGAGTCCGCTGCTGGCCATCGACGATATCCAGTTGATCCTTGTTGCGATGAAAGACCACGGTACCGAGACGATACGCCTCGGCGTCCTCGAAGCTGGCAAGGTCTTCGAAGAGCTGGCCAAGGTGTTGCTCGGTCCATTTGTAGGGACGCTGGTAGCGCGGAATGGTCAACTCGAGGGACAGCAGTTGCTCCACCGAATAGACATTCAGTTGGGGGCGGTACATGGGATCGATCCTTGACAAGGGGATGACGGATGACTACGAACGGGGCTCGCTCATTTCCCACCTGAAGGGTTCTGCGGCCGGGCGGATCAAACCACGGGCCTGCAGGTCTTCGAGGATTTCCAGGGCGCGATCATAACCGACACCGGCCAGTCGCTGGATCACCGAGGGGCCGAAGACAGGGAAGTTGCTTTGCAGGGAGGACAGCAGGGACGACTCGTTCATGCAGGAGACTCGATCAGTGAAGACGGGGCATGATCGCCAATGCCTGCGTCAGCACATGTCGCGCCTGCGCTGGTATCCTCGCCGCTTCCCGCCATGCTTCAAGGACCGACATGCAGATCCTCTTCTACGAAACCGACAAGCCCTACGGCTGCTTCTCGAATTTCTCCCGCCATGCCATCACCCTCGACGGCATTGTCTGGCCGACCTCAGAACACTACTTCCAGGCCCGCAAGTTCACCGAGCAGGCGGATATCGATGCGGTGCGCGAAGCGAAGACGCCCTTCATCGCCGCACAGATGGGCCGCGAGCGGCATCGGTCGTTTCGCAGCGATTGGGACCAGGTGCGTGATGAGGTAATGCTCGAAGCCCTGCGCGCCAAGTTCAGCCAGCATGCCGAACTGCGCGAGACGCTGCTGGGGACCGGGGATGCGGAGCTGGTGGAGCACACCAGAAACGACCGGTATTGGGCGGATGGTGGGGATGGGACAGGCAAGAACATGCTGGGCAAGTTGCTGGAGCAGGTTCGGGATGAACTGAAAACCTGATGGCCTCATCGCTGGCAACGCCAGCTCCCACACAGGCTGTGTGAAAACCTCTAGACCGAAGCAGCTGTTCAAAAATAACCTAAAAATCGCGTTCCTACGCGAAATCTGGGTCTCCTGAGCAGCCAACTCTTTCAAGATTTCGCGTAGGAACGCGATCGTCGAAAAGTGGCCAGGGTTTTCACACAGCCTCCACAGGTACCGCTAACGCCGCGGACCTTGTGGGAGCCGGCGTTGCCGGCGATGGCGTCAGATCAGGCAACGCATATATCAGTAAATACCCCGATAGATCGCCTCAACCTCCCCCACATCCATATCCCGCGGATTACTGTCGATCAGCCGCTTCAACCCGCCCACCACATCCTGGGCCATGGCCGGGATCGCCGCTTCATCCACCCCAAGCTTCGACAAGCGCATCTCCAGCCCGCTATCCCTCACCAACCCTTCGATAGCCTGCACGAACGCCTCGGCCGCAGCCGCCTCGTCGACAAACACCTCGTCCGGCAACAGATACGCAGCCAACTCCGCATACAACCCCCGCGCCGCCTCCAGGTTGAAACGGATCATCGGCGCCATGACCAGCGCATTGGCGTGCCCGTGGGGAATGTGGAACCGCGCACCCAGCGGATACGCCAGCCCGTGGATCGCCGCCACCGAGGCATTGACGAAGGCCATGCCCGCCATCAGCGAACCTTGCAGCATCGCTTCCCGCGCGGCGACATCCGTGCCGTCCGCCAGTACCCGGCGCAGGTTGCCGCCAAGCAACCCCAACGCAGTAGTGGCGAGCCCGTCGGAAATCGGATTTTTGCGGGTCCGGCTGGTATAGGCCTCGATGGCGTGGACCATGGCATCCAGTCCGGTCGCCGCCGTGACCTGCGCCGGCAAGCCCAGGGTCAGCTCCGGGTCGAGCACCGCGACATCCGGCATCAACTGCGCCGAATACACCGCCTGCTTGCGCTGCTGTTCGTCGGTGATGACCGAGACCCAGGTCACCTCCGAGCCGGTG
>DQAA01000184.1 GCA_003523465.1 Pseudomonas sp. | reverse complement strand
CCTGGGCGCCGCCCTGCTCCTGCTGATCTGCGCCGAGTACCTGCCGCGGCAACTGGCCCGGCGCAACCCCCAGGCCTTTATCGGTCTGGGCATCGTCCTCAAGTTCCCCTTGCGCCTGCTGCAACCGCTGGCCTGCCTGCTCGATGGCATCGCCCGCCTTATCGTGCGGCCGTTCAGGGTCAAGCCCGCCGTGGTCAACCACCATGAGCAGGACGACACCCAGGCCGACGAGGACGAAGAGCAGCACAACAAGACCACCCTGCCCGCCAGCCTGCTCGCCCTCCAGCGGATCAGCGTCAACCACATCCTGGTCCCTCGCAGCGAAGTGGACGGGGTCAATCTCGACGACTCCATCGAAGACATCACCGCCCAGCTGATCGCTTGCAAGCACACGCGCCTGCCGGTGTTCCACAGCGATATCAACCAGGTCCAGGCGGTGCTGAACATCCGCCACGTCGCCCATCTCCTGCCCAATGCCGAACTGACCCACGAAACCCTGCTGGCCGCCTGCTACGAGCCTTACTTCGTCCCGGAAAGCACCCCGCTGCAATTGCAGCTACTGAACTTCCACAAGCAGCAGCGGCGCATGGGCATCGTCGTCGACGAATACGGCGAGGTACAGGGCATCGTTACCCTGGAGGACATCCTCGAGGAAATCGTCGGCGAGTTCGAGGAACAGGACAGCCAGGACAACCCGCATATCCATCCGCAGGCCGACGGCCGCTATGTGATCGAGGGCGCCATCGCCATCCGCGAACTGAACCGCTGCCTCGGCTGGCACCTGCCCAGCGACGGTCCGAAAACCCTCAACGGCCTGGTCACCGAGGCCCTGGAAAGCATCCCGGACAGCGCCGTGTGCCTGAAGATCGGCCGCTACCGCCTGGAAATCCTCGAAACCGAAGACAACCGCGCCAGCCGCATCCTGGTCTGGACCGTGGCACGCCCGCCCAGCGCCTGATCCGTTACACCAGCGACTACCGAGATAGACACATTCGGTATCGAATCTGGCTATACTCGACCCACGCTTACCCAGCCCTGCCGTCGCGCCCGCTACCCGCATCCGGCGCTCCACGGCCAGTGCGCACCGCCCGCATCGCGCGCTTTACCGGTACTGCTTCACACCCCGAACAGTGCCCGCGCCCGCCTCCATCCCCACGAGGCGTATGCTCGGCGACCGCGAGTCATACCTACAAATACGCTCCGGCCCCTCGCTGCCAACCGTGCGTGGTCGCCAGAGAGCACTCGACTGTCAGGGGTTCACCAGATGACAACCAGCAGCACGTATAACGAGACGGACAGCGCACCGTCCGGCAATTCGCCCGCCCGCGTCGCAACCGCCAGCTTCATCGGCACCGCCATCGAGTTCTACGATTTCTACGTCTACGCCACGGCTGCCGCGCTGGTGATCGGCCCGGTGTTCTTCCCGCAGACGTCGGGCACCGCGCAGATGCTCTCGGCGTTTCTCACCTTCGGTATCGCCTTCCTTGCCCGACCGCTGGGCTCGGCGCTGTTCGGTCACTTCGGAGACCGTATCGGGCGCAAGTCGACCCTGGTCGCATCGCTGCTGCTGATGGGTGTCTGTACCACCCTGATCGGCGTGCTGCCGGGGCATGACAGCATCGGCGTATGGGCGCCGATCCTGCTCTGCGTCCTGCGTTTCGGCCAGGGCCTCGGCCTGGGTGGCGAATGGGGCGGTGCCGCCCTGCTGGCCACGGAGAACGCGCCCAAGGACAAGCGCGCCTGGTTCGGCATGTTCCCGCAACTGGGGCCATCCATCGGCTTCCTTGCTGCCAACGGCCTGTTCCTTGCCCTGGCGATGCTGTTGAGCGACGAGGATTTCCGCGCCTGGGGCTGGCGCATTCCGTTCCTGCTCAGCGCCGCGCTGGTGATCGTCGGCCTGTATGTGCGCCTGAAGCTGGAAGAAACCCCGGTCTTCGCCAAGGCCATCGCCCGTCACGAGCGGGTCAAGATGCCGGTAGTCGAACTGTTCTCCCAGTACTGGATGCCAGTACTGCTGGGCGCCATGGCCATGGTGGTGTGCTACGCGCTGTTCTATATCTCGACGGTGTTCTCCCTTAGCTACGGCGTGTCCACCCTCGGCTACACCCGGGAAACCTTCCTCGGCCTGCTGTGCTTCGCCGTGGTCTTCATGGCCCTGGCCACGCCGCTGTCGGCCTGGCTCAGCGACCGCTACGGGCGCAAGCCGGTGCTGATCGTCGGTGCCCTGCTGGCGATCGCTTCGGGCTTCCTCATGGAGCCGCTGCTGACCTCCGGTTCCACCGTCGGGGTAGCGCTGTTCCTGGCCATCGAACTGTTCCTGATGGGCGTGACCTTCGCGCCGATGGGCGCCCTGCTGCCCGAGCTGTTCCCGACCCACGTGCGCTACACCGGTGCTTCGGCGGCGTATAACCTGGGCGGCATCGTCGGCGCGTCGGCGGCACCGTTCTTCGCCCAGAAGCTGGTGGCGATTGGAGGCTTGAGCTGGGTGGGAGGGTATGTCTCGGCTGCGGCCCTGCTGAGCCTGATCGCCGTGCTGTGCCTGAAGGAAACCCGGCACTCGGATCTGTAACGAAAAACGGGGCCGCTTTGCGGCCCCGTTGTCTTGAGCCTTACAGCTCGACTTTCACTGCCTGGGAAGCGCGGGTCGCCTTGGCACGGGCGGCCTCGATCGACTCGTCACGAGCCAGGCAAACGCCCATGCGGCGCTGACCGTTGACTTCCGGCTTGCCGAACAGACGCAGCGCGGTATCCGGCTCGGCCAGGGCTGCGCCGAGGTTGTCGAACGCGGTCTGTTCCGACTTGCCTTCCACCAGGATCACCGCCGAGGCGGAAGGGCCGAACTGACGGATCACCGGGATCGGCAAGCCGAGGATCGCCCGCGCATGCAGGGCAAACTGCGGCAGGTCCTGGGAGATCAGGGTGACCAGACCGGTGTCATGCGGACGCGGCGACACTTCGCTGAACCAGACCAGGTCGCCCTTGACGAACAGTTCCACGCCGAACAGGCCACGGCCGCCCAGGGCCTCGGTGACCGCCTTGGCCACACGCTCGGACTCGGCCAGGGCCACCGGGCTCATGGCTTGTGGCTGCCAGGATTCCTGGTAGTCGCCCTTCTCCTGACGGTGGCCGACCGGCGCGCAGAACGTGGTGCCGCCGATATGACGAACGGTCAGCAGGGTGATTTCGTAGTCGAAGTCGATGAAGCCCTCGATGATCACCCGGCCCTTGCCGGCGCGGCCGCCTTCCTGGGCGTAGTCCCAGGCCTTCTGCAGGTCATCGGCGCTTTTCAGCAGACTCTGGCCCTTGCCCGACGAGCTCATCACCGGCTTGACCACGCACGGGAAGCCCAGGTCCAGGGCGGCGGCCTTGTAGTCTTCGAAAGTGTCGGCGAAGTGGTACGGCGAGGTCGGCAGGTCCAGCTCTTCGGCGGCCAGGCGACGGATGCCTTCGCGGTTCATGGTCAGTTGCGCGGCGCGGGCGGTTGGCACCACGGTGAAGCCTTCGGCTTCCAGCTCGACCAGGGTCGCGGTGGCGATGGCTTCGATTTCCGGCACGATGTAGTGCGGTTTCTCGGCCTCGATCACTGCGCGCAGGGCGGCGCCGTCGAGCATGTTGATCACGTGGCTGCGGTGCGCCACCTGCATTGCCGGGGCGTTGGCGTAACGGTCCACGGCAATCACTTCAACGCCCAGGCGTTGCAGCTCGATCACCACTTCCTTGCCCAGCTCGCCACAGCCGCAGAGCAGTACACGGGTCGCGGTGGGCGACAATGGAGTTCCGATACGAGTCATCACAGGTCCTCAGGGGGAGAAATCCAGGACCGCCCCAGCACGGTGCGGGCCAGCGAAAGGGGCGTATTTTACATGACGCCCGCTGCTTTGGGCTGTGAGGAGATCAAGAGCACGACACGGTCTACTGTGGGAGCGGGTTTACCCGCGATAGCTCCGGTGAATTCACTATCGTAATCGCGGGTGAACCCGCTCCCACAGGGGATCGCGTCAAGCCTTAGTTGGCGACAGCGTTCTTGCGAACCCGCCAGGCCATGGCAAGCCACACGGCCGTGACCCCGGCGAACTTCGAGGCCAGCGCCGTACCCACCACCGCCGGCGTCAGTGCGCCGATCATGCCGAAGAAGATGAAGGTGTCGATGGGGATGCTCAGCGCCGAACTGAGCCACAGGCGATCATGCAGCGGGCGCTTGGTGATGCTGAACACCAGCCAGTCGATCAGTTCGGAGACGGCGAAGGCGGTAGCGCTGGCCAGGGCGATGGCCGGTTCCGAGGTGACGTAGGACAACACCAGCGCCGCCAGCATGGCGACCAGCGCGCCGTGGCCGTAGCGGGTCTGCACCATGTCGCGCAGGACGAACACCAGCCCGCCCCAGGCAGACCAGATGACATCCAGGTGCGGTGCACTGGAGAAGGCGTAGTTGATCAGCACCACGCTGCTTATGTAGGCGATGAGAAAGAACATGAGAGGTGACCGGTGGACAAGCCGCACAGGGTACTTGAGACACCCCGCGCGGCCAAGCCCTGGACATCAGCTGGCGTTGGCCCGCTGACCGAAGATCAGGCCCGCCGCCAGGGCCCGCTCGTGACACAGGACCAGCACCTGACGGCGCTCGGCGTTGTCCATGCGGCCCCAGCGGGTAATTTCCGTGGCGGTGCGCTGGCAGCCGGTGCAGATATCGTGGTCATCCAGCGCGCAGATGCTGACGCAGGGCGAGGCCACGGGTTTTTCGACAGTGTTGCTCATCAGTCCTCCTGCGGCGTCAGGTCGCGAGCATAACGCTGGGCATTATGGACGTAATGAGCGGCGCTGGCTTCGAGCATCCTTTTCTGTCCGTCGGTCAGTTCGCGGACCACCTTGCCCGGCGACCCCATGACCAGCGAGCCGTCGGGGATTTCCTTGCCTTCCGGAATCAGTGCATTGGCGCCGATGATGCAGTGCTTGCCGATCTTTGCGCCGTTGAGGATCACCGCGTTGATGCCGATCAGGCTGAAATCGTCCACCGAGCAGCCATGAAGCATGGCGTTGTGGCCGATGGTCACGCCCTTGCCGATGGTCAGCGGCGAGCCCATGTCGGTGTGCATCACCGTGCCGTCCTGGACGTTGCTATTCTCGCCGATATCGATCAGCTCGTTATCGCCACGCAGCACTGCGTTGAACCAGACACTGGCCCCCGCTTGCAGGCGGACCCTGCCGATCAGCGTGGCATTGGGCGCCACCCAGCTTTGCGGGTGGGTTTCGACCCGCAGGTCGCCCAGACGGTATTTCATGGTGGATCCTCACGGTAGGTGCGCGGCGGGTGGTCCCGCTCGTCAGATTGGAGTGAAGCGCCCGGGCGGCTGGTGCAGGCTGATTCGCGCGTCATAGAGCAGGTTGACCAGCTCGACGATCATGATCGCCGACAGCCCCCAGATCTTGTATTCGCCGAAGCGGTAGCTGGGCACGTACCAACTGCGGCCCTGGTAGTCGATGCGGTGGGTGTGGTCGCGCGGGTCCTGGCGGAAGAACTCCAGCGGCACGGTGAACACGGCGGCGATCTCGGCATCGTTCGGCCGGTATTCGACGTAGTCGGGGATCAGGCCGACATAGGGCGTGACCTTCAGGCCGTGCAGGGATACCAGCGGACTCAACGGGCCGATGACCTCCACCAGCCCTGGCGGCAGGCCGATTTCCTCTTCGGCCTCGCGCAGCGCGGTGAACACCAGGTCAGGGTCTTCCGGATCACGTCGCCCGCCGGGAAACGCCACTTCGCCACCGTGGGTGGACAGGCCCTTGGCGCGCAGGGTGAGGACCAGCTCCGGCTCTTCGCTGCGGGTGATGGGCAATAACACCGCGGCCTCGGGAAAACGTCGATCGGTTTCCAAAGTGCCCGGGGTGTGACTGCTCACACGGCGAAGTAGCTCGTCCAGCATGGTTTCTCTCGTTCCAGAAGCGTCCTGCATCATGCACCAAAGCCGCGTTGCGCCCAACCCCCGCTGACGATCGCGCTTGCCGGGCGCGGGAGCGGAGCGCGAAGATAGCCGCAACTCACAGGAAGATAAGCATGAAATACTGCAGCGCGTGCGGCAAAGCGGTCACCCAGCGCATCCCCGACGGCGATTCACGCCTGCGCTACGTGTGCGACCACTGTCAGACCATCCATTACCAGAATCCCAATATCGTCGCTGGCGTGCTGCCCAACCATGGTAGCCAGGTGCTGTTGTGCCGCCGCGCGATCGAGCCGCGCAAGGGCTACTGGACCCTGCCCGCCGGTTTCATGGAGAACGGCGAGACCATGGAACAGGCCGCGCGTCGGGAAACCGTGGAAGAAGCCTGCGCCCGCCTGGGCGAACTGACCCTGTACCACCTCTACGATCTGCCGCACATCAACCAGGTCCACGTGTTCTTCCGCGGCGAACTGGCCGACCTGGATTTCGATATCGGCGTCGAGAGCCTGGAAGTGCGGCTGTTCGAGCAACACGAGATCCCATGGGACGAGCTGGCTTTCCGCACCGTGCGCGTCACACTAGAATGCTACTATCGGGACCGCGAAAAGCAGCACTACCCTGTGCGCAACGACAGCCTGCCGCCCTCTTTCGCCCCGCCACCCACACTGGATTCATGAAACCGCTTTCCCGGGGATACCGTTCAATGCGCTGGTTGCTTGCCCTGTTCTGCCTGAGTGTTGCGTCGCTGTCCCAGGCGGCCTACACCGAGACCATCATCAGAAAGCCGATCGCCAAGGAGGCCGCGCCCCTGGCCTCCCCCGCCGAGGTCCGCCCGTCGGGGCGCATCGACAAGGTGCTGGTGATCAAGTCGCAGCGCCGCCTGGAACTGATCAGCAACGGCGAGCCGCTGAAGACCTATCGCATTTCCCTCGGCAAGAAGCCCCTCGGCGCCAAGGAACGCGAAGGCGACAAGCGCACCCCGGAAGGCTTCTACTGGCTGGACTGGCGCAAGATCTCGGACCGCTACAACCTGGCGATCCACGTCTCCTACCCGAATGTCAGCGACTCCGCCAGGGCGCGGCGTGACGGGGTACCGCCCGGCGGCATGATCATGATCCACGGCACGCCGGACAGCGAGGAATACCCGGAGCAGGTCTTCCATACCCTGGACTGGACCGAAGGCTGCATCGCCATGCGCAACGTCGATATGCGTGAAGTGTGGGGGCTGGTGCAGGACGGCACGATGATCGAGATTCGGCCCTGACGCTGGAATACACCCGACAGACAACAAAAAACCCTGTGGGAACTGGCAAGCCAGCCCTCACAGGGTTCAAGTACAGCCTTTAGATATCAGCGAGCTTCCAGGCCTCGTAAGCCGGGGTTTCATAGGGATGGCTCTGCTTCAGCGCTGCAACGACCTGATGAATCAGTTCGTCCGCCACCACCAGCTCCACCCGCCATTCTTCCACCGACTCGACAACGCCGTTCTGCCCGATGAACGGCGTTGCGCCGTCCAGCGGGCGGAACTGACCCTGGCCCAGCACCTGCCAGGCACAGCAGTCATAGTCGCCGATCCGCCCGCCGCCTGCGGCGAACACGGCCTGCTTGACCGTGTCGACGTGGCTTGGCGGGACGAAGAACGCGAGTTTGTACAAACTCAGTTCACCCAGACCCGCGCGTTGCGGAACATGCGCATCCAGCCGGCATCTTCGTTCCAGTCGTCAGGACGCCAGGAGTTCTGCACGGCACGGAAGACCCGCTCAGGGTGCGGCATCATGATGGTGACGCGACCGTCGCGGCTGGTCAGGCCGGTGATCCCGCGCGGCGAGCCGTTCGGGTTGGCCGGGTAGCTCTCGGTGACCTTGCCGTTGTTGTCGACGAAGCGCAGTGCCACGCAACCGGACAGGTCGGCTTCGAGCAGGGCTTCTTCGCTGGAGAACTCGGCATGGCCTTCGCCGTGGGCGATGGCGATCGGCATGCGCGAACCGGCCATGCCCTGCAGGAAGATCGAGTTGGATTCCTGGACCTGGACCATGGCCACCCGCGCCTCGAACTGCTCGGAGCGGTTGCGCACGAAGTGCGGCCAGTATTCGGTACCCGGGATCAGCTCGTGCAGGTTGGACATCATCTGGCAACCGTTGCACACGCCGAGGGTGAAGCTGTCGGTACGCTCGAAGAAGCCCTGGAAGGCATCACGGGCACGGGCGTTGAACAGCGCCGACTTGGCCCAGCCTTCACCGGCGCCGAGGACGTCACCGTAGGAGAAACCACCGCAGGCTACCAGGCCCTTGAACTCGTTCAGGTCGACGCGGCCGGCGAGGATGTCGCTCATGTGCACGTCGATGGCGTTGAAGCCGGCGCGGTCGAAGGCCGCAGCCATTTCCACCTGGCCGTTGACGCCCTGCTCACGCAGCACGGCAACCTGGGGACGCACGCCTTTCTTGATGTACGGCGCGGCGATGTCCTGGTTGACGTCGAAGCCCAGCTTGACGCTCAGGCCCGGGTTTTCTTCTTCCAGCAGCAGGTCGAATTCCTGGTCGGCACACTGGGCGTTGTCGCGCAGGCGCTGGATCTGGTAGCTGGTCTCGGCCCAGACGCGTTGCAGCAGGCGACGGTCGCCGTCAAAGAGCATCTCGCCGTTCAGGCTGATGGCCACTTCGCCGTTGTTGACCGGCTTGCCGATCACCGCGACGCAGTCGCCCAGGCCAGCGGCGCTGAATTGCGCCAGCACGTCAGGGGTGGCGTCCTGGCGAACCTGGATCACCGCACCCAGTTCTTCGTTGAACAGGACGGCAGCGACTTCCTCACGGCTGTCGGCCAGGGTGTCGAGGGCCAGGTTCAGACCGCAATGGCCGGCGAAGGCCATTTCCAGGGCGCTGACCAGCAGGCCGCCGTCGGAACGGTCGTGGTAGGCGAGCAGGTGACCGTCGGCGTTGAGGCCCTGGATCACCGCGAAGAAGGCTTTCAGGTCTTCGGCGTCATCGACGTCCGGTGCCTGGGCGCCCAGCTTGCCGTGGGTCTGGGCGAGGATCGAGGCGCCCATGCGGTTCTGCCCGCGACCCAGGTCGATCAGGATCAGGTCGGTCTCGCCCTTGTCCATGCGCAGCTCTGGAGTCAGGGTCTTGCGGATGTCGGTGACCGGGGCGAAGCCGGTGACGATCAGCGACAGCGGCGAGGTGACGGTCTTCTCGGCGCCTTCGTCGCTCCAGCGGGTCTTCATGGACATGGAGTCCTTGCCCACCGGAATGGTCAGGCCCAGCTCTGGGCAGAGTTCCATGCCCACGGCCTTGACGGTGTCGTACAGGCGGGCATCTTCACCCGGATGGCCGGCAGCGGACATCCAGTTGGCCGACAGCTTGATGTCGGAGAGTTTTTCGATGCGCGAGGCGGCNNTTGGTCAGGGTTTCACCGATCGCCATGCGCCCGGACGCCGGGGCGTCCAGCAGGGCCAGCGGGGTGCGCTCGCCCATCGCCATGGATTCGCCGGTGTAGACGTCGAAGCTGGTAGCGGTGACGGCGCAGTCGGCCACCGGAACCTGCCACGGGCCGACCATCTGGTCGCGGGCGACCAGGCCGGTGATGGTGCGGTCGCCGATGGTGATCAGGAAGCTCTTGCTGGCCACGGCCGGGTGACGCAGGACGCGCTCGATGGAGTCGGCCAGTTCCAGCTGCGAAGGGTCGAAATCATCGCCCTGCTCGGCTTCACGGGTGACCGAGCGGTGCATGCGCGGCGGCTTGCCCAGCAGCACTTCCAGCGGCATGTCCACCGGGGTGTTGCCGAAATGGCTGTCGGTGACGGTCAGTTGCGGCTCTTCGGTGGCCTCGCCGACCACCGCGAACGGGCAACGCTCGCGTTCGCAGATGGCCTGGAAGCGCTCGAAGTCGACGGCGCTGACGGCCAGGACGTANNAACGCTCCTGGGACTCGTTGCTCCAGATTTCGTGCGGGGCCATGCCCGGCTCGTCGTTCGGCACGTTGCGCAGTTCGAAGCGACCGCCACGGCCGCCGTCGTTGACCAGTTCCGGGAAGGCGTTGGAGATGCCACCGGCGCCGACGTCATGGATGAAGGCGATCGGGTTCTTGTCGCCCAGTTGCCAGCAGCGGTCGATGACCTCCTGGCAGCGGCGTTCCATTTCCGGGTTTTCCCGTTGTACGGAAGCGAAGTCCAGGTCGGCGGAGCTGGCGCCGGTAGCCATGGACGAGGCTGCACCGCCGCCCAGGCCGATCAGCATGGCCGGGCCGCCGAGGACGATCAGCTTGGCGCCGACGGTGATTTCACCCTTCTGCACGTGCCCTTCGCGGATGTTGCCCATGCCGCCGGCGAGCATGATCGGCTTGTGGTAGCC